>JALUUK010000271.1 GCA_027021395.1 Acidobacteriota bacterium | reverse complement strand
AGTATTACGTCACGTCGAAGTGCACGTTGAGTGGGCGGGACGGCAGGATCTACATTGGTGGGTACAATCGACCGAGCGAAGGAACCGACGAACGCCATGTGTGGTGTCTCGATGCCGAGTCGGGCCGACTGATTTGGGAGTCGGAGCCGGTGACGTCGGCGCTCAACGTCGTATCGGTCGGCCGGCGTTTCATCTTTTCGAATGCGTTGCGAGGGAAAGGCAACATCTTCGATCGAGCGACCGGCAGGATCTCCGGGACCGTGGGCCACAACTATGCATGCTGCCGATTCACGCTTTCGGAACCCTATGTCCTGGGAGCCAATATGGACATGATCGATCTGTCTCAGGGAGGAAAGCTCGTGTCGACGGGGCCGGCCATCGATTCACGCGAATGTCTCGGAGCGGTCGTCTCCAACGGGCGGGTCTTCTACGTTTCCCAGGCGAGTGGATTGATGGTATCGCAGACGTACGGGCCGGAATCGGGGCGGCTGCCGGCGGTTTGGGAACGACGCGATGGGCAGCCGCGGCGATAGTGTGGCGATAGTGTGCCGCCCCGCTCGAAGCGGAAAAGAGAGGACGCTCTGTTGGACCATTTTCCGCTTCGAGGTGAGCGACTCGTTCAATACACACGCCTTGGGCTGGTCCCGTCGGAGTGATTCCCCTATTAAATAGGAGCGGATGCCCTGGCGGTGTCGATACCGACATCGCCGGGGATTGGTTTACCCGGTAGTGTAATTGGTAACACTAGGGATTTTGGCTCCCTCATTCGAGGTTCGAGTCCTCGCCGGGTAGCTTTCAGTCACTGATGGCGGTAGGAACAACCTGTCATCCCGCCGGGCGCATGCGCCGTTTCAGAAAGAGTTCATGGGCGCGGGAATCTGGTATCTGAAGCAGTGCCGGCTCCTTAGTCGGCTCACCGATGATGAGCTGCGGCGGTTGGAGTCCTCCTGCAGGACGCGCCAATTCCCTCGAGGAGCGCCGGTCTACCTGCCGGCCGAAATCTCGGATTCGGTTCTGCTCGTCATCCGCGGCCGCGTCAAGATCTGTCATCTGACGACCGACGGAAAGCAGTCCATTCTGGCCTTCATCGAACCGGGGGAGCTATTCGGGGAGCTGGCGGTCGTCGAACCCGAGCAGCCTCGGGAAGAATATGCGGAGACGGTCGAGCCCTCGGAGATCGCGGCGATTGCGGGAGCGACGCTGCGCGACCTGGCCGAACGCAATCCGAACCTCTCGCTCGGTATCTCCCGCCTCATCGGACTCCGCCGGCGGCGTATCGAACAGCGGCTCAAGCACCTGCTGTTCCTGCCCAGCAAGGAGCGACTATGCCACCTGCTGTTGGAGCTCGCCGAGCAATACGGAACGCAAACGGACGATGGCGTGGCGCTCGGCATCCGCCTCTCTCATCAAGATCTTGCCGCGGTCATCGGTGCGACGCGCGAGACCGTTACGGTGACGCTGGGCGAGCTGCAGGAGGAGGGGTTGCTGCGAACCGGCCGTCGCCGGATCACGCTGACGAATTTGGAGGGGCTCGCAAAGCTCGTCGATGAAAAACCTCCTCGATTGGCCCCGCAGCCTCCCGGATGAGCCGACACAGGCGGAGGAAAAAGATGCGATCAGTACCGACGACAGCGAAAACGGCCCTGTTTTGTATGGTTTCGCACAGAGATCGGAGTCATCGGGCCCGATAGTACCCGTAGGGAGCTATGCGAAGGTGGACGATTGGTTGTGGGGACAGGTCGCTCCATGAAAGGTAGGGACTAGTGGCATGACAAGGGAATACCCCAACGATTGGGAACCTTGTGCTCCGGGGACGTTATCTCGCTGTGCGGAGGTGGAGCGAGCGGGCACGAGCGGTGCTCCATCGAGCCGGCGGTCGCTCCTGCTCGCCGGTTCGACCGTGGTCGTGCTCCTGATCATGGGGCTTACGGTCCTCTTCTGGCCCCCCGCCGATCGGGGCCGCGATTTGCCTCCGATCGCCACGTTGAATTGCCGCGAGGCGGTGGCGATGTTCGCCGACTATCAGAATCACACCCTCTCTCCGGCCAGGCTGGCCGCGCTCGAAAAGCACCTCGATGACTGCCCCGGATGTGCCGATCGGCTCCGCCGCCAGGCCGCCCGCCATGACCAACGGGGCAGCGCGTCGGGCCATTGATTGACATTCGTTGATCTGTTGGTTAGACTGGGGAACCATGCGTCGATGCCTATCCGGTTCGCCGGACAACGGCGCTGTGATTGGACCCACCACAATGCATCACGGTCGGAGAACGAGTCTCCGACTGCCCGCCTGGTTCCTCCGGCCATTTCGAGACGGCTGGAGGTCGACTGTCAGTTAGCGATACGTCGCGTTGCCAAGGGACGGCAACGGGCGAACTTCTGCCAATGCACATGGAGACAATGGTCATGCGCTGTCGAGGAAACTCCCTAAGTCGTCGTGGATTCCTGGTTGTTGGAGCGGTCGGGGGTTTGGGACTCGATCTGGCAAGCTTCCTCGCGCTGAAAGCTCGAGCGGACCAGAAAGACTACGACTTTCTGGAAGCGAAGGCCGACAGTGTGATCCACCTGTATCTGCCCGGCGGGATGGCTCACCAGGAGTCGTTCGATCCGAAGCCTTATTCGCCGATCGAGTACCGCGGAGAGATGCGGTCGATCAAAACCAACACCGGGGAAGTCGTCAGCGAAACACTGCCTCGCCTGTCGAAGATCGCCGACAAGTTCGCACTCATTCGCTCGATGACGCACAGCGAAGCGGCTCACGAGCGTGGCACGCACAACATGTTTACGGGATATCAGCCGAGCCCGGCGATTCTCTTTCCCAGCATTGGTAGCGTGATCAGCCACGAGTACGGTCC
>JALUUK010000270.1 GCA_027021395.1 Acidobacteriota bacterium | reverse complement strand
GGCGAAACGGCTTGACGGACGACGATGCTTGGCTGGCATTCTTGGATTTCAACGGAAACCTGGTCGATCCGGGCATTCCCTGGATCGGCAGCTTTTCCGGGGACGGCATAGGCCAAAGCCGTCTCGCCTGGACGGGCGAGATGTTCGGCGTCGCCGTCACCGATCTCGTGTCCGGACCGACGGATTTCTACAAGTGGTGGTTCGTGCGCGTATCCTCCGATGGGGTGGCTCTGGACGAGCCGATCTTGATCATCGACAACGAGACCGTCGGCAAGGTTACGGACTTGCTTTGGAACGGGCGTGACTTTTGGCTCTTGGGCACGCGAAACTTCGGCAATGGGTGGCAGACCTACCTTCATACGATCACCTGTTCGTGCTTCGATGACGATGGCGACACCTTCGATGCCTGCTTTGGGGAAGACTGCGACGACACCGATCCGACGGCTTATCCGGGCGGTACGGAGCTTTGTCGCGGCGATCGGGACGAGGACTGCGACGGTCTGATCGACTGCGACGACTACATCGATTGTCCCGCAGGCATCGGTCCGGCCGGCATCGATGACTTGATATGGAACGAGGCGGGTCTCGCATGGAGCGCGCCGGCATCCGCTCAATCCTACGATCTGGCACGAGGTCTGTGGAGCGACGTCCAGCGTCGCGGCGACTATTTGATGGCGGAATGCATCGGTCCGGAACTCGATCAACCGCAGTGGACCGACGACGGGCGTCGCCCCGTTCCCGGAGACATGCTCTGGTACCTGATCCGCACCGAATCCAACCCGTGCAGCCGCAGCGACTGGGGCCCCACCAACCGCGACCGCACGATCGAAATCTGCCGCTAGGAGGCCTGCGCGGAAAGGATGGGTTCCGCGGATCGTCGCGCGACGGCGGGTGCAGATCCCTAGCGCGTGAGGGTGGAGCGGGTCAGGGCTTCGAAGGGGGCTCGGAGCGCGTCGGAGAGGATGCCTGCGGCATCGTCGGAGCCGGGGCCGAGCGCTAGACGGTGGACGAAGAGCGGTGCGATCAGCGAGGAGAGATCGTCGCTCGAGACGAAGTCTCGTCCTCGGAGCATGGCGCGAGCTTGGAGCGCCGGAATGGCTTGGACGAGCGAGCGCGTCGAGATGCCTTGCGCGACTCTCTCGTCGTTGCGCACGACGCCGGCGAGATCGACCAGAAACTCGCGGATGGACGGCGAAAGATAGACAGCATGCGAGATGGCTTCGCGTGCGGCGATCACGTCGTCGCGCTCGGCGCGCGGGAGTTCCGACGGTGCGGGTTTGATGCGCTGCCGGAAGGTGGACAGCACTTCGAGTTCGCTTCGGCGGTCGATATGCGTCATGGGGATCTTGAAGAGGAAGCGGTCGAGTTGCGGTGTGGGCAGAGGGAATGTCCCCGCGAGGCCGTAGGGATTCTGCGTTGCGATGACCAAGAACAGATCGTCGAGCCGGTGCGTGACGTTGTCGACGGTCACTTGTCCTTCGGCCATCGCCTCGAGCAGCGCGGACTGAACTTTGGGCGAGGTGCGATTGATCTCATCGGCCAGCACGACGTGAGCGAAGACGGGGCCGTGCAAGAACTCGAAGGTTCCGCGTTCGGGATCGAAAACCGACGAACCGGTGATGTCGCTCGGCAAGAGATCCGGGGTGAACTGAATGCGGCGGAACGGAGCGATCGACGGGTGCTCGGAGTCGTGAAGTGATTCGCCGAGTGCGCGGGCGAGCATGGTCTTGCCCGATCCCGGGTAGTCCTCGAGCAGGACATGACCGCCGGAAAGCAGCGCGATCAAGACCAGGTCGATCACCTCATCGCGTCCGAGCATGGCTTCGGCGAGCCTGTCCCGGATGATTCCCGCCGTTTTCGCCGCGTGGGCGAGCGCGTCGTCGCTTTCCGGCATGGTGGGAGTTCCGCTCGTGTTCACATGACTCACCTTGAAGACCTCTCAGATCATTCCGATCGGATCATTCCGACTCGAGATACGGATGGAGGCGCAACGCCGACGACTTGCGGCCCCGATCCATCATGTCTAGCAAATGATTGCTCCTCATCGCGTCTTCAGCCAGCGCCAGGGCGAGATCGTCCCCCAAAGCAGCGCCCGGCCCCCGCTTCGTCGAATTTCCCGGTTCACCGTGCGAGCGAGCGCGCGGGCCCGTCCCGCTTCGACCGGTCGGCGGCCGAAGACGGCGGCGAGATGCAGCGCGGTCAGCTCGCGGTAAGAAGGAGACCAGCGCGCCGCCTCGTCGGCAAAGGCCTCGCGGGATTGGCCGTAGTCGCGTATCACACCGAGATCGGCCAATCTGTCGGTCGCTGCACGCAAGGCCAAGCGCGCGCGCCGGTCTCGTCGTGCCCAATGCGGTGCGATCGCTCGCGCGAACTTGAGCAACCAACCCAAGCCGACCCAAAGCAGGAAGAGCAGCGCCGCCAAGGTCGCCAGGTCTTGCCACCTCGGCCATGAGCGGCCGTCCGCTAGGCCGGGTTCGGCGACGAACTGCTCGCGGGCCATCTCTCCCAGCAGGTTCTGCAGGTCCATGTCGGGCACGGGCATTTCCGGATCGAGGCTCTCCATGGGGGGATCCACCGGCACCCAGCCCACGTCGCGAAGAAAGACCTCGGCCCAGGCGTGGGCATCTCCGCTGCGCAGCAGAATGGCGGAACCCCGATGCCGGTTTTCCCCGGGGTAGGCGTATCCCACCGCGACGCGGGAAGGAAGCCCCATCGCGCGCGTGAGGTAGGCCATCGCGTGAGAAACGTGCACGCAATACCCGATGCGCGATCCGAATAGAAAGGCCGCCGCAGGGTCGCCCGCGCTCGCATGCCCCGGCCGGATCGAATAGCGCGTGTTCTCCGAAAACCATTG
>JALUUK010000269.1 GCA_027021395.1 Acidobacteriota bacterium | reverse complement strand
TTCGATCCCATCCCCGAAGGGGTAGACGTCGAAGCCGACGCGCTGCAAGGCCCGTGTCATCGCTTGACGCCCCCCCGCATCGTCATCCACCACGATGATTCTTCCCTTCGGCTCCTCGCCCATCGCCCCCTTCTCTTTCTTCTCATCCATCGTCGGAGTCCTCCTCGCCGAACGCGGGTGAATTGGAGAAATCACGAATCATCTCTTGAAAGTCCACCTCTCCAATGACCTTCACGCCGAGTTCCTGTGCTTTGGCCAGTTTGCTTCCGGGATCGGCCCCCGCCAGCAGGTAGTCGGTCTTCTTGCTCACCGAAGTCTTGACCTTGGCTCCGAGAGATTCCAGCAACGACTTCAAGTCGGCGCGACCAAAGTTCGCAAAGGTCCCGGTCAGCACGACCGACTTTCCTGAGAAGACGCCATGCTCGCGTGTCGGCGCGATCTGTGCTTCCGTTCGAACTCCCTCCGCCATGAGTTTTTCGATCAGACGCCGGCCGCTCGACGAGCGAAAGAAATCCATCACCGAAGTGGCGATCTCCGGACCGATATCTTCGATCTCCTCGAGGGCTTCGCGCCCCTCGTCGCTTCGTGCGACGGCCGCGAGCCGTTCGATATTTCCAAAGTGGTCGGACAACTTCCGTGCTGCGCTCGCGCCCACATGCCTTATGCCGAGCCCGAAGAGCAAGCGATGCAGCGGTTGCGACTTGCTCTTTTCTATCTCGCGCAACAGGGCGTGCGCCGATTTTTCCCCCATGCGCTCGAGTGAGATCACTTTTTCCGTATCGAGACGGTAGAGATCCGCAAGATCGCGAACGAGAGCGCCGTCTACGAGTTGGTCGATCAAAGCCGGGCCGATACCTTCGATATCCATCGCCTGACGACCTGTGAAGTGCTTCAGACTCTCGCGCACCCGCGCCGGGCAGTTCGGGTTGGTGCAGCGAACGACCACTTCGTCGGCTTTTTCTCTCGACGTGGGCTCACCGCATTCCGGGCAGCGATCCGGCGGCACGATGGCTCGCGCACCCTCCGGCCGCTTTCCCAAAACGGGTCCGAGAACCTTTGGAATGATCTCACCGCCTTTTTCGACGATGACGGTGTCGCCGATTCGGATATCGCGGCGCTCGATCTCACCGAAATTGTGCAGGGTGGCGCGCGAAACGGTCGTCCCCGCCAACGACACTGCTTCGAGCAGAGCCACCGGCGTCAGGGCTCCCGTCCGCCCAACCTGTATGCTCACGCCGGAAAGCACGGTCGTGGCCTGCTCCGCAGGATACTTGAAAGCTACCGCCCAGCGCGGCGCTTTGCTGGTTTGCCCGGCCTTCTGCTGCAAGTCGCGACGATCGACCTTGATCACGATACCGTCGACCTCGTAAGCAAGCTCCTTCTTGCGCGTCTCCCAATGGCTGATGTAGTCGAGAACTTCTCCGATCCCGACACACACTTTCCCATGCTCGTTCGTCAGCAACCCCGCTTGGCGCACCTGCAAGAGTCCGAGGTGTTGCCTTTCGGGAACGACACCGTTTATCGAAAGCGCCTGCCAAAAATGAATCTCCAGCGGACGTGCGGCGATCACGGCCGGGTCTTGGGTGCGCAGCGTCCCTGCGGCGGAGTTTCTCGGATTGGCGAAGAGCGGCTGCCCGGAAGCTGCGCGCTTCTCGTTGATCTCATCGAAGACCTTGCGCGTAAAAAACGCTTCGCCGCGCGCTTCGATGCGCTCGAACGGCTCGGCGAGACGCAACGGCAACGAGCGCACGGTCTTTACGCCTGCCGTAATATCCTCTCCGCTGCGACCGTCCCCCCGCGAGACGGCTCTGACGAAAACGCCGCCCTCATAGAGGACCGCAACGGAAACGCCGTCGATCTTCAGTTCCACGGAGTACTCGACTTTTTCCCCGGCGTCGACTCCCGCAGCCTTCTTGAAGCGGCGCTCCCACTCGAGAACTTCACCCTGCGAATAGACGTTTTCCAACGAGAGCATCGGCTCGCTGTGAGCCACTTGGGGCAGGTCCCCATCGATGGGAAAGCCGACGCGCTGAGTCGGACTATCCGGCGTCACGAGTTCCGGACGGCGGCTTTCGATCTCGAGCAGTTCCTTCTCCAACGCATCGTATTCCCCGTCGCTGATCTCCGGCCGAGCGTCGACGTAGTAGAGTCGCCGGTGCTTCCAGATCTCTGCACGCAGTGCTCGAGCGCGTTCTTCGTCCCTTAGCGCTTTCATCGAGAATCCCCCGCTCTTCTGCTGGACTCAGCGCTCGGCGCTTCGGGTGCTCGAGAGGCTTCGGAGACCGAAGGCGGCAAGATGATCGAGAAAGTGCTGCCCTTTCCGACTTCCGATTCGACCTCGATATGCCCACCATGCGCCTCGACCATGCGTTGCGCGATGGGCAAGCCCAGCCCCGATCCAGCGGGCTTTTCCGAATAGAAGACGTCGAAAATCTGGTCCCGCGTCGCGCGGTCCATCCCGGGCCCTTCATCTCTTACCAGAATGGACGCCTCTCCGCGCAGGGTTTCTTCCACCCGTACGATGACGCGATCGCCGGCCTTGCTGACCTCCAACGCATTCTGAATCACGTTGAGCAAGGCTTGGCGGATCTGCCCCGTATCGACGCGGATATTCGGCGCGACCTCTTCGCGCTGTAATTCGAGCGCCACATCCGCCTTGGCAAAGAGCGGACGCATGAAACGAAGGACATCGGAGACGAGATCCACCGGAGAGATCTCCTCCCGTCGAGCTGAATGCGGACGCGCAAAGGCGAGAAAATCCTTGACCAGCCGTTCGAGCCGTTTGACCTCGTCGCGGCTCGAGGACAAGAGCGCGATGGTCTCTCCACCAAGGCCCTCTTCCGCGAGTTCTTCCTCG
>JALUUK010000268.1 GCA_027021395.1 Acidobacteriota bacterium | reverse complement strand
CGGAGTTTACGTCCCACGAAGCCGTAGACATCCTGCCCGTCCCAGAGCATCCGCCCCGAGCAGGGCCGGAGCACACCATCGAGCACGCGCAGCAAGGTGGTCTTGCCGGCACCGCTCGGCCCGACCAGCGCGACCTGCTCGCCGGGCGCGATCTCCAGGTCCACCTCGCGCAGCACCTCGGCTCCGTCGAAGCCGACGCCGACGCGGTCGAGGCGGAACGAGGCGGAAGCCAAGGCCTACTCCAAGAAACCGAAGTCGCGCGCCACCTCTTCGATCGGCCGGTAGTCCTCGTTGCGAGCCGGGATCAGACCCTCCGGGCGCTGCAGCGCCTCGAGCACGGCCGGGTCCTCAATCGAGACCAGGGTCTCTTGCAGGCGGTCGATGAAACCGGGGCCATGGCGCTCGTCGAGGATGGGGTGCGCGGTCCAGTTGTAGTCCGGGTACGGAGGAGTGGTCCAGACCTTGGCACAGCGCGCCGGATCCAGATTTCCCTCCTCCACCATCCGGTCGTAGACCAGGAAGTTCAGGGCTCCGACGTCGTAGGTGCCGGCCTCCACCAGCTTGGCGGTCTTGTCGTGTGAACCCGAGTAGTGATTCTCGTTCCCGAAGAATTCCTCCGGGCTGTTGCCCGTCTCCTTGCGGATCCAGTACTCGGGCATCAGCCGTCCGCTGGTCGAGGACGGCGACCCGAAGGTGAAGGAAAGCCCCTCCAGGGCCATCGGGAAGGACTCGCTCGGCTCGATGCCGGTGTCGGTGTCGACGATGAAGTCGCTCCGGAAGTGCGAGTCGTTCCGGCCCTGGGCGATGGCCCGCGCTCCGGGCACGGCGGCCCGGGCCTGGACGCCGGTCAGCCCGCCGAACCAGGCCAAGTGGACGTCGCCGTTGCGAAACAACTCCACCGAAGCCCCGTAGTCCACGGTGGGCACGTACTCGAAGGGCACCCCGAGGTGCTCGGAGAGGTAGTCGGCGACGACGGCGTATTTTTCCGCCAACTCCGTGGTGTTCTGGTCGGGGATGGCCGTGATGCGGATCGTCTCGATCCCTTCCCGGTCACCGCCCCGACCACAGGCCGCGGCCAAGAGAGTGGAAACGAAAAGGGAGAGCCGAAGGAGGGCGCGCGGGGACTTCATGGAGCGGATGATACTTCCGTTCGGACCTTCTAGCCTGTTGCCGATCATGCTTCGCCGGCCTCCCCCGGCCGCATCGCTCATCCTCGGAGCCGCCGCGCTCTGATGCGGCATGTGGGGCCGTAGCGGCCTCGCGGATGAACCCGCTCCACCCGTCACCCCGGAGTCTCGGATGCTCCCGGCGGACCTCGACCATGCCCCCGATTCCAACCGGGGCTGACCCGTGCTCGCCCGTTTCGCCCCCGATTGAAGGAAGTGCATTCACGAAAGCTCCGGCTTCGTGCAGGTCTGGCGGCAATACCGGGATCGAGGAGTGCAGGTCTTTGGGCTAGTCCGCTCCGGCCGCGACGAAGCTCCGGCCTTCGCCCGGCACCACGACACCGACAACCCCATCGTCGGTGCGGGGGACGTGGCGTTCCGCGACGAGCACGTCTTCTTCGTCCCCGCACCCGATGCTTGGTGGGCCCCTCCGGAATGGTCGAGGTCGACGGCATGGAGGAGACCCGCGCCGAGCCCGAACGAGAACTCGGTTACCAGACTTCTTCCTCGGGAATGAAGGGCCCGGTCCAGGCCGGGCTCTCGAAGCGGTCGCGCACACGCACTCCTCCTGGTCGAGCAAGGCGACGCGCGAGAATCATCTAGAAGGCCTCCTCTATCGAGGAAGTGCCATCGACCGTTGCAGCCCCGTATTCCCAGCAAGCGAAAGAGGAGGCTCAGATGAAACTGCACTGCGTGATCGATTTGCGCTGCAACAATTTCTTGATCGCGTTGCTCGGCAAGAGTGACCGAGTGGTGCTGAGATGCCGGCTGCCGAACGACTCGGCATCAATTCTGGCAACACTGGAACCGCACCAGGCGGAACTGGTGGGCATCGTCGTGGAGTCGACGTTCAACTGGTACGCGTTGGTCGACGGCCTGATGGCCGCGGGATACCGATGATGCCGACGATAGGGCGGGAGGTGATAGGAGAACTCGCCGACGATCAGTCCGGCAAGAAAGCTCACATCCGCGTTGCTCTTACCTAAGACCGATGCCGGGATCGTCGGGCAAGATACCGAGCCTTATTCCTTGCGCTTGACCACCCGTCGGATATGACGCTTGATGAGCGACGATCTCGGTCGCTGGGGGAAGTACGGAGTCGAACGACCATCGCTTCGGAGGGTTCATAGGGCGGGAGATGGAAGACGGCCGTTCACCTCGAAATCCGTTCTGGGAAAAGCGAGGTGGCGGGCGGCGAAGTAGTCCTGCTTTGAGAACTCCACGCGGTTTTCAGTCGCTACGGTATACCAGGATTCGAGGTCTTGAGGCATGGGGGAGGCGAAGGCTCTGGTGTCGAATACACCGACGGCGATACCCGCCTCGACATCGCGGGCGGAGACGTAGCGGAAGGCGAGAACTCCCGCCTCACGCATCTCTCGGCCGAGTCGTTGAGCGTCTTCGTAGCTCGTGGGCGAGGATATCGATCGGCGGTGGTCGACGAAAGGGCCACGGTTCAGGTCGATCCCGAAGGGCGTCAAGATGAGCGCGCGAAATGCCGTGACGGTGGTTTCGAGCAAAGTGATGCCGGCCGTCGTGCCGTCGAGAAAGAGCAAGCGATAGTAGGCGACCTCGGCGAGAGCGACGCGCAGAACGGTTCCACCGTACCAGATGCCGCGCTCGAGTCGGGATCCGAAACGCGACCCGTGGCGCAACGGTGGATAGCGAAAGGGCGTCGTCAGGAGGTAGTGAAGACTACGTGATTCGGAATCGGCGAGTGGAGGCTTGTGTTCGTCGATGAAGGCCTCGAGAGAGGCCTGTTCCTCCGCAGAATCGACGAGTTTCCGTGTCGAGACGAGATGCTGTCCTTCGACGACTCGCCACGCTTCGAGATCGAGCGGAGCGATCTCAGAGCTTCCCGCGCATTCCGTCCAGATACTCGGCGACATGAACCAACCCCGTCACGGTCTCCATCAACTCGGCGGGCGTGCCCTGCAGGTGAAGGTTGTGCGCGTGCAGCCACGAGCGGGCATCGAGTGTTTTTCCCCCGACGAGAGCATCGAGACTGCGGAAGATGCGAAGAAAGACGGCGGCAAGTTCCGCTTCCTTGCTTTTCGGATGGATGCCGCGCCCTCTTTCCATCCGAGAGATCGAGGCCTCGCTGACGCCGAGGATGGCCGCGAGTGACTTTTGCGAGAGAGAGAGCATGCGAGCGGCACGCAGGCAGGCTCGGGAGATGACCTGAGCAGAAGGGGTCGTTGCATGGGAGGCTGGGCGCGGCATTTCGTCTCCATGTGAAATATACAGAAGAAATCTTTCACTGGCAATTCTCTCTTTCCCAAGAGGTTCCGCTGCACTTCCTCCTTGTGCTTGCGGGTCGTTTCCGCTCGTAGGAAGCGGAGGGGGGCGCGAGCTTCGGGTCATTCCGGTCGCCGCCGATGGCTTCGGGCTGAGGTCGCTTCCTTCGCCTACGACTTGGGCCGCACCTTCACTGCCACCGAAACCACGGTAGAGGGCGATGACGTGATCGACATAGCGCAGCGTGACGCGCCCGTTCGCTCTTCCGTAGGTGAGCGTCTTGGCGACATCGGCGATCTCGAGCTGAGGCAAGACGAGCGCCACGTGACCTTCCCAGCGATCCGGGTCGAGCCCTTGCGCGCCGGCTAGTCTTCTTGCGTCGGCAAGATGGCCCATTCCCATGTTGTAGGCCGCGAGGGCAAAAGCCAGCCGTTCCTCCTGCTCCACATCGGAATAGAGGTCGAAAAGCCACTTGAGATGGGCTGCGCCGGCGTTGACGTTCTCAGCGGGGTCGAACGGGTTGGCCGCCCCGAACGCCCGTGCCGTCTCCGGCATCAGTTGCAGCAGCCCAATCGCTCCCCGATGGCTGACTTCCCACGGGTCGTAGCCGCTTTCCGCGAAGGAGAGCGCGGCGAGAAGTCGCCAGTCGAAGCCGTAGCGCCTGCCGGCTTCACGGAACAAGTGGTCCCAGGGGGAGAGTCGGCTGCCGGAGGCGCGAAACAGCGGGCGCCGACGTGACTTGAGTCTCCACGGGCTTTCATAGCGCTCTCCAAAGCGGCTCCAGCGGCCCGTTTCGAGCGCGACAGAGACCAACTCATCCACCTTCATGCCGAGTTGTACCGCGGAGGACCTGAGGGCCCAGCGGACGGGTAGGGGGGAGTCCACCGGGGCGGAGATCTCGAGCGGCGAATAGACGGCTTTTTCCAATCGGGCGCGGTCTTCATCCATCAGAGCGAGGCTCCACTCACCTCGTATCGCGCCCAATGCAATCTGCTGGGCAGTGATCTCGGCCGGGAGGTAAACGACATCCAGCTTGCTGTAAACCTCCTGCCAACGATGAGCCAGTGCGGCGTGCGCGGAGTGGGGACGGACGTAGAGGCGGCGCCCATCGAGATCCGCCGGCGAGGCAATGCTCGCCGCACCTTTTCCTACGACCACCGGCGCGGTCGTATCGAGCGCTCGGGTCCAACGAATATCGCCGGCGATCGCCGCCGATCCCGAGTCCGCCACCGCAACGAGGTCGACCTCTCCCCGGCGCAGCATCAAAAGCCCAACCTCCGCTCGGTGCACCGGGACGACTTCCAGCCAAAGGTCGAGTTCGGAGGCGATCCACTCCGTCATCTCGTAGGCCAGACCCTCCGGCCGCTGACGATGAAATGCCAGTGAGACTTGATCTTCGGGAATGGCGACGCGGAAAACACCGTCTCGGCGCAGAGCCGATAGATCTCTGTCCACTCGAGGGGGAGCGGTAGGATTCCACTGCCACGGTACAGACGCCGAAAACGCGGCATAAAACGCGAGGAAAGCCAGCGAAGCCGTGATGGCGGCGAGCAACGCGATGCGAGCTAGATGGCTGGTCTTCTCGTTGAGTAGGCTTCTCACTCCCCAAAGGTTTCGCACAATCGCTCCGTTTGCGCAAGCCCCGCAACGCGGCGCGAAGATCGACAAGCGAATACGACTGACCGCGGAAACATATGACCGCGGAAACACACAACCCGGCGAATACGAGGAGATGCGTCGGCTGGAGCGGCCGGCTTCAGCCCTGTCGGCAGGCGTCGGCTGAATCGCTCTGCGGAAATCCCGGGCGGTTCACTATCTGATCTCGAAGCCATCTCTGGAGATCAGCTCGCTCCCGAGGTTGAGCATTGCTGAGAGTCGTTCGATCGACCAGTCTGATCCCATCTCTTGAAGCTTCAAGATCGCCATGCTCTTGCTCCGACCTAGTCGGCTCCCGGCATCAACTCGTAGGCGGTGAGTAGAATCGAGCCGACCATCGCGAGCGCACCGCACCATTTCATCGGTACCCAGAAGAGAGTGTGCTTCGGCTCGAGGATGAATTTCTCGCCCGTCGCTTCATCGACGAGCACACGAGTTGGTTCCTTCTCGAAGCGCAAACCGAAAAACCAACATATGGCACCACTAACTAGGAGCGAAGCTGCGAGCGGCAGCTTGGTCTGCATCCAATAGTCCTCGGATCCTGTCCACCAGTTTGTGATCAGATTCGCACTCAGAGAGCATCCAAAGATGATCACGGCTACAAGCCATCCCTTTCCCTGCCAGACGATCATGATCTCAACTGCTCAGACATGGTTCGCTCTGGTCAATAGGCCTTGGCGAAGACGACGCGGTGCGTGGCGGGCTGGGCGGTCTTGATGCAAGGCCCCGGATCCTCAGGCGCATCGAAAGGAATGACGCGTACCGTGGCCTTCGTCTCGGCTTGAATTTGCTTTTCGACTTCGGGGTCTTCGTTGAAACGCGCGCGCACGAAGCCTCCCGCATCGATGGCTTCGACGAATTCTTCCCAGGTCTCCACGTCCTTCGTCGCTTTGTCTCGTCGGTCGCAGGCGCGTTCAAAGAGTTCGGTCTGAAAGCCGTGCAACATGGTCAAGACCGTTTCGGCGATCCCGTGGCGTGAGACGGGCGTTTTCTTTCGTTCGATTCGCGAGACCGTCATGATCGTGTCGGCTTCGAGGTCGCGTGGCCCGACTTCGAGTCGAAGGGGCACGCCTTGCAATTCGGCTTCCGCGTACTTGAAGCCCGGGTTGACGTTGTCCCGCTCGTCGATCGTGGCCTTGATTCCTGCATTCTGCAGTTCCTGTAGGACTTGCCGCCCGGCATCGACGGTTTGCCGCCGCTGCTCATCATTGCGCCAGATAGGGATGATGATGGCTTGAATGGGCGCGATCTTCGGCGGGAGCACCAAGCCGTCGTCGTCGCCGTGGCACATCACCAGCGCGCCGATCAGGCGGGTGGACACGCCCCAGGAGGTATTCCATGTGTGCTCCCATGTGCCCTCCGCACTCTGATACTTGACGTCGAAAGCTCGCGCGAAGTTCTGGCCGAGATCGTGTGAGGTACCGGCTTGCAGAGCCTTGCCGTCCTGCATCAGCGCTTCGATGCAATACGTCGTCAAAGCTCCGGCGAACTTCTCGCTTTCGGTCTTGGTCCCCGTCAAGACCGGGACCGCGAGAAAATCTTCGGCGAATGTCCGGTAGACTTCGAGCATCTGCCGCGCTTCCGCGATCGCCTCTTCGTGCGAGGCATGAGCCGTATGCCCCTCCTGCCAAAGGAATTCGGTGGTTCTGAGAAAAAGGCGGGTGCGCATTTCCCAGCGCACCACATTGGCCCACTGGTTCATCAGCAGTGGTAGGTCGCGATAGCTCTGGATCCACTTGGCAAACATCGAGTAGATGATCGTCTCCGAGGTGGGGCGAACGACGAGTTCCTCTTCCAGTTTGCTCTCAGGATCGGGCGCGAGTGCGGAGGCTCCTTCCTTCCCGGTCGCAACCAGCCGCGTGTGGGTAATGATCGCGCATTCCTTGGCAAAGCCTTCGACGTGCTCGGCTTCTTTCGCCAAGAAGGACTTGGGAATGAAGAGCGGGAAATAAGCATTGACGTGCCCTGTGTCTTTGAACATGCGGTCGAGCGATTGCTGCATGTTCTCCCACAAGGAATAGCCGTGGGGCCGGATGACCATGCACCCTTTGACGGGGCTGTAGTCGGCAAGTTTGCTCTTGTTGACGACGTCGGTGTACCAGCGGGCGTAGTCCGTCGCCCGGGGTGTGATGTCTTTGGCCATGATCGTTGTCCGCTTTTGGAAGCGGGAAGTCTAGCCCGGATCCCCCGGAGGGACTATTCCCGGGGCTCTTTTCCTCGACTTTTCCCCGCCACCCGAAAAAAGACGACTATTATCGGGGCCGTTTCTGCGGTGAATTCTCTAGCGGGGAGGCCGTTCGGAGGGCTCGTCCGCTTCGGAATCCGGCTCCGCTTCTTGGGCGCGCCCGGTCATGGGCACGAAGCGGACGCCACCGCTCGTCTGACGACGAATCGTGCCATCCTCTCGGCGTTCCATTACCACGAGTTCCTGGGATCCGGCCCCCACCGGAATCACCATGAAACCGCCTGGAGCGATCTGATCGATCAGTGGTTGGGGAACTTGCTCGGGAGCTGCAGCCACGACGATCAGGTCGAAAGGCGCTTCTTCCGGCCACCCCGCATAGCCGTCACCGCAGCGCACCGTGATGTTCTCGTATCCAAGGCCATCGAGCCGAGCGCGCGCCTCGTCGGCTAGACGACAGAGGATCTCGATGGAGTAAACCTCATCGACGATTTCCCCGAGCACTGCGGCTTGATATCCGGAGCCCGTGCCGACATCGAGAGCCTTCTTACCCGGAGAGGCGCGGGCATACTGAGTCATCAAGGCGACGATGTAGGGCTGGGAAATGGTCTGCGCGTGGCCGATCGGTAGAGGGCGGTCCTGATAGGCTTGGGCACGATACTGCTCGGGAACGAAGAGGTGGCGAGGGATCTTCGCCATCGCCGCGAGGACTGCGGGGTCCACGATGTCGCGCCGCTTCAGTTGATTGTCGACCATGGCCCGGCGCTGTGCGGACCAGGGATCGTCGCCGCTTTTTTCCTCGCCGCTGCTGTTGGCGGCGCACGCGCAAAGCGAGAGCAGGGCGGAAGCTAGCAGGAATATGTGAAGGGAGTTCATTCGAGTCTTCCTCGCGTTCCCGCGCCCGGAAACGGCGGCGGCGGGGCGTCCTTCCGTGTTTCGGGATAGTCTAACACTCATGAACGGAGAGAGGGTCTTGGAATCGCCGTCGTTGGTGGCGAAGGCAGTTCTCGCGCTCGGAATCGTGCTGCTGATTCCGGGCTGCGGCTCTCCCGGTGCGGATACGCTGAATCGAATCGCCGGGCGGTGGTTCAGCGCGCTGCACGCCCGTGACTATCAGAAACTCGCTCTCGTCGATGCGACGGCTCCTCCCGAACGCGACGGAGAGGCGTTCGCGGCGTGGGTGCGTGGAATCGAAGAGATCCTGCAGCGCTACGAGAGAGAACGCGACGGGGGGACCTTCCATATCGACGAGGTCGGCTATGCTCTGGTGCGGGCGGCCATGCTCGGGAAGGGTACTTTCTACGAAGCGGTGGGCGTCTCGGGCAGCGCCGAAACCCCGGTGCTGCATCTACGACTGACTTTTGGTTACAGCGAGATTCCGCTACATACCTTTCCGCGAGGGACCACGGTGTACATGTTGGGAAATCCGCTCGGAGTGATCCACCCGATCACGATCGGCAGGGATAGTCGTCGCGGACTGGAGGTACTCGATCATATCGAATTGCTCGTGCTCTTCGCGCACGGCGAGGAGAATACCGTGGAGGGGGATCTGCCGTACAAGGTGGAACGCATTGCTTGGCTCCCCGATTCCGCCGTCTATCACGAAGTGACATGGGAGTTCGACTAGCATGGGACGCTGGCAAGCGGAATGGCCCGAGCGCTGCCACTTCATCGGTGTCGGTGGAGTCGCCATGTCGGGTTTGGCTCTCGTGCTCAAGGAGCACGGCGTGCGCGTATCGGGATCCGACGGTGCGATCTATCCACCCGCATCGTTGATACTCGAGGCTGCAGGGATCGAGGTCTTCACGCCTTTCGATCCGGCCCATCTCGGCTCGCGGCCCGATCTCGTCGTCGTCGGCAATGCGATCTCCCCGGGCAACTCGGAAGTGGATGCGGCGGTGCGTGGAGGATTGTCGATCGCTTCGAT
Source organism: Acidobacteriota bacterium (assembly GCA_027021395.1). GTDB lineage: Bacteria > Acidobacteriota > Polarisedimenticolia > J045 > J045 > JALUUK01. Next base: position 3,647 of record JALUUK010000268.1, on the reverse strand, counting down.
GGCGGAGGTCATCGAACGCCTGCTCGTTCCTTCGCGGCGCGTGAGCGTCGTCGCCGGAACGCACGGAAAGACCACGACCACGGCGATGCTGGCACACCTTCACCAGGAAGCGGGAAACGCGCCGAGTTTTCTCATCGGCGGTTCGCCCCTGGGGCTTTCTTCGGGAGCCCGGCTTGGAAGCGGCCGGGATTTGATTCTCGAAGGCGACGAATACGATACGTCCTACTTCGACAAAGGACCGAAGTTCCTCCACTACTGGCCCAAGATCGCCGTTCTAGGAGCGGTCGAGTTCGACCATGCCGACATCTATCGCGATATCGAAGACGTGATGAAGACATTTTCGTGGTTGGTTCGCATGATTCCCGATGACGGCTGGCTGGTCTATCAGGGAGACGACGCCAACGCATCGAAGCTGGCTGCAGGAGCCCGTTGCCGCCTCTTGTCGTTCGGCCTGAGTGCGGATTGCGATTGGCGGGCGGCAAATCGTCGAGACAAACGCGACGGACAAGACTTCGATCTCTTGGTAGACGGCCGGCCCAAAGAAAGAGTCGAGTGCGTGCTTGCAGGCGAGCACAATACACGTAATGCACTTGCCGCCATGGCGGCAGCCCATGTTGCCGGCCTATCGCCGGAGATCCTCGTGCCTGCGATGAAGACTTTTCGCGGCGTGAGACGCCGCCTTGAAGTGTTGGTGGATCACGGAGGCATCGCGCTTTACGACGACTTCGCCCACCATCCTTCAGCCGTGCGGTTGACGTTGGAAACCCTGCGGCGAACGATGAAAGAGGAGGAACGGCTCGTTGCAGTGCTCGAACCCCGTTCGAACACGATGGTCCGCCGTCGCGTGCAGCAAGACTTGGTGGATGCGCTAGAGATTGCCGACGTGGTTCTGATCGCCGAGGTCGATCGTCCGGATCGATTTTCGGCCGACCTGCGACTCGATGTCGATCGTCTCGCCGCAGACTTGCAAAAGAAAGGATGTCGAGCAGCGGGGCCGTGCCGAGTGGAAGAGATCGAAGATATTCTGCAGGGCGATGCACGAGCCGGTGATCGAATCGTCGTGATGTCGAACGGAGGTTTCGGTGGTTTGCCGCAACGTCTCGCGGCGTACTTTGGAGGAGAACGGTGACGGCGCATGCCGGATCGAGGCGGCCTCGTGCAGTGGACGGCGCCCGTTGGCAGGAGATGCTGACCCTACTCGATGCCGCGATGAGGCAGGGTCGGCGGCGTGGACTGATTCGTTTGGCCGAGCGCGAGGGCATTTCGAGCGCGGAAGCATCGAGGGAACTTGCCGCCTTCCCCTCGAAGCAGTGCTCGGCTTTGGAAGAAGGAATGGGAGTGCGCGTATCCGCATGTACGGCGGCGAAAGGATGCGCGGCGGCCGAGGAATGTCCTTTCGTGCGGGGAAGCCGCGACCCGTCGAAGATTGCGCGCTCGGCGACTGCGGTGATGATCGAGCAGATGGCTTGCCGGCTATTGGAGGCTTCGCCGCAACCGGCCGTTGCGAGCTTGTCCGAGTTGATCTCGCCCGTTCGTGATCTTCTCGAAGAAAGCGGTCGAGTTGGGATCGATGCCGCCCCGAGGGCGAGAACTTCGCTCGTGCTACTCGACCTTGCCGTGAAGCGTGCGGGTCCGGTCGATGCCACGGGCGCGTATCTCACCGCCTCCGAGGTCGAACTCGTGGCGGCATTCATCCCGCCGCAGAGTGCGAGATCCAGCCGGCGACTACGCGAGATCGAGGCATGGATTCGTCGCGTGGCGGCTTCCGAATCGGCGCTCGTCGAGGTGTACGTGAGGCAGGAACAGGAATCGTGACGATTCAGGAGAGCGAGGGAAGCAATGCCTTCGGCGGCCGCCTGAGAGTGTCGGAAACCTTCGTCTCGATTCAGGGCGAAGCCGGCCGGGCCGGTCGGCCGACGTTCTTTCTCCGGTTGACCGGATGCGCGCTGCGCTGTCGCTGGTGTGACAGCACGTGGGCATTCGCGGGCGGAAAGTGGCTGGAAGTCGAAGACATCCGGAGGCAAATACTAGATAGCCACCTGCCTTCGGTGTGTGTGACCGGCGGCGAGCCCTTGCTGCAGCCTGCGGTGATCCCTCTGCTCGAGCGCTTGGCGAAGGAAGACGAACTCGATGTCGTGGTGGAAACCGGGGGAGATCAAGATATTTCCGTGCTTCCTGCATCAGTGCATTGCGTGCTCGACATCAAGTTGCCGAGTTCGGGCATGGAGGAGAGGATGCGCCGGGAGAATTGGAGACGGTTGCGGACGACGGACGAAGTCAAGTTCGTCATCGCCGACCGCGGCGACTACGAGGCGGCACGGCGGCATCTCGCGAATTCTCTCCACGGTTTTGGAGGTCGCGTTTTTTTTGGTGCAGTCGAAGGGATGTTGAAATCATCGATGCTGGCCGAATGGATCATCAGCGACCGGCTCGACGTCGCGCTTCAGCTTCAGATGCACAAGATTCTTTGGCCGGGAAGAGAAAGAGGGGTGTGAATGGGCGATGCGAAACGAGACGATATGGCCATCGTGCTCTGTTCGGGAGGCATGGACTCGGCGGTTACGGCGGCTCTAGCCGCCCGAAGTCACCGTTTGGCGTTGCTGCACGCCGCCTATGGACAAAGAACGGAAGGCAAAGAGCGTTCCTGCTTTGAAGCCATTGCGGATCACTTCGAAGTTCCCGCGACTCTGCGACTGCAAGTCCATCTCCACCTGCTCGCCGAGATCGGCGGGTCGGCTTTGACCGATGCGCGTTTGCCTGTTCCGGAGGAACTTTCGGGATCCCGTATTCCGGTGACCTACGTACCGTTTCGCAATGCCCACCTCCTGGCTTCCGCGGTGTCTTGGGCGGAAGTCATCGGAGCGACGAGCATATGGATCGGTGCCGTAGAAGAAGATGGTTCGGGATACCCGGACTGCCGGCTGGCGTTTCTGGAGGCTTTCGGGCGGGTCATTCAGGAGGGCGCTCGTGATGGAAGACGCCTTCATATCGAAGCGCCGCTGATCGCTCTGAACAAGGCAGAGATCGTACGCCGTGGGCTCGAGGTCGACGCTCCCTTGCATCTGACATGGTCGTGCTACCAGGATTCCGAGAAGGCCTGCGGTCGATGCGAATCGTGTCGGCTTCGCCTTCGCGGCTTCGCCCATGCCGGTGTCGCCGATCCCATTGCGTATGCGAACGATGAACCGGAGTGAGGAGCAGGGAAGTTCTCGTTTTTCGGTGGTCGCACACTGGGGCCTTTGGCTAGGCCCGAGCGCGGCGTTATCGGTCGGCCTTCTACTTCCCTGGCCGGCGGAAGGCTCGGATGCGGCGCGGAGCGTTGCGGCGGTGGCGGTGTGGATGGCCGTCTGGTGGTTCACTCAAGCACTCCCTCTCGCTGCAACGGCACTCTTGCCGATCGTCTTGTTTCCCTACCTCGGCGTGATGTCGATCCAGGAGGTGACTCGCGAATACGCCGGTCATCTGGTCTTCCTCTTTCTTTCGGGATTCCTGCTCGCCTCAGCGTTGCAGCGGTGGAAGATCGATCGTCGCCTGGCGCTTTCCCTCGTGTATGTGATGGGAAACAGCACGCGCCGCATCGTTTTCGGCGTGATGCTCGCCTCGGCTATCTTGTCGATGGGCGTAAGCAATTCCGCGACGGCGGCAAT
>JALUUK010000267.1 GCA_027021395.1 Acidobacteriota bacterium | reverse complement strand
TCATATATGTCCAAAGCATGGACATATCCGGTGCCTTCTATGGAGATAATGTAGCAATAAATATATCACGCTTAATGATAAATGGTTATGAAGAAATTGAAATTCTCTCAAGTAAAACCCGGAATCGTAAACAACCTTGGCTTCCGCAGCCTGAAAGAGATAAAACAGGCAGGCGACAGGATTGTCAAAGAAAGGCCTGCGTGCCACGCTGCGCAGCGGCGCAGGCAGGGGCGTGTGCTGGTGCTGACCATCATCCACAAGGGGGGCGTCCCTGCCTGGCTCTGCGCGAGCGGACGGCCACCTGACTGCCATACGCGACTCTCGCCGGGTTCAAGGCGGAGATAGTCGTACACATCCAGAAAAAAACGGTCCCAGGCAAGAAAAGTAGTTTGACAGAGACATGCCAGCTTCATATAATTAAACCGAGTTTATCTCGGTTTATTAGGATGATGGATGATGAAACTGGACCGCTGTGGCCGTAATCAAGGGAGCTGCGTGCGACCGCTTCCGAGCGAGAACGCCGTTACGGCTGGAGTAAATGGAGACCATGATGGAAGACCGCTGGCTGTCAGTAGACGAGATCGCGGCCTACCTCGGGATTAAGCGGGATACGGTTTATAAGTGGATCGCCGACAAGCGAATGCCCGCTCACAAGGTCGGCCGCCTTTGGAAGTTCCGAAAAGAAGAGGTTGATAAATGGGTCCGCCAAGGCGGTGCTGCGCAAGTTGATGAGAGGACAGAAAAACCTGAGAGAGAAGACAACCTATGAAGCGGCAGGAGCTGATCACTGATATGGAAAGCTTGGATGCTACTTACTCGCTACGGGTTTCTTGTGCTTTAGGATATCTTCAACAAGGCGGTAAAGAGATAATATGTTCTGGAGAGGCCAGGATGAGAAGGGAAGAGCCAACTGAACAGATTCCAGGGGCAACTCGCCAAGAATTTCAGTGCATGAACATAAAAAAGGAGAGAACCCATGCACAAAATAACGTTTTTCCCGCTGGGAAATGCGGACTGCTGTCGAATTGATTTGGAGGGCGGTAAGAAAATCCTCTTTGACTTCGCGGACACTCATGATCCGGAAGACAAAGATGATTTGCGCTGCGACCTCTCCAAAGAGCTCCGCGAAGACCTTGAGGAGAGCAATCGCGACTACTTTGATGTGGTCGCGTTTAGCCATCTCGACAAAGACCACTTCAAGGGGGCCACGGAATTCTTTTACTTAGAGTATGCTAAGAAATATCAGGACGGCAACCGTATAAAGATGAATGTCATGTGGGTTCCTGCTGCCCTTATCACCGAGCAAGATCCCGACGATGATGAAGCTCGTATCCTCCAGAAAGAGGCGCGTCACCGCTTTCGGGAAGGGAGGGGTATCCGTGTCTTCTCGCGACCGGAACGCCTTAGGCAGTGGTGTGAGGAAAACGGCGTCGACCTAGACACTCGCCTCAACCTGATCACTGACGCAGGGGAAGTTGCTCCCGAATTCACGCTGTCTGCAGATAAGGTAGAGTTCTTCGTTCACTCGCCATTCGCTGTGCGTCAAGACGAGAACTCGGTCGAGGATCGAAACGAAGATTCGCTGGTGATGCATGTCACCTTCGAGATCGACGGGGTTCTGACGAAAGCTCTGCTCCTAGCAGATTCAACTCACGAAGTGCTGTCGGACATCGTGGATATAACGAGAAGCAAGGGTAACGACTATCGTCTCGAATGGGACATTGCCAAACTTCCACACCACTGTAGTTACCTCTCGATCGGTCCTGAGAAATGCAAAAACAAGACCAAAGCCGTGGAGCAGGTCGACTGGCTGTACAAGGAACAAGGGCAAAGCGGAGCCATAGCAGTTTCCACGAGCAATCCGATTCCCGAGGCTGGCACTGACGAGGACAAAGATGACTTGCCACCCCACCGCCAAGCAGCCGAGTACTACAAGGATATCGTTGCCGAACTCGGTGGACAGTTCGTAGTCACAATGGAGCACCCAACACCTAAGGCACCAAAACCCCTCGTGATTGAGATCGGAAGCAGCAAGGCAACGCTCAAGAAAAGCGTCCTTGGTGCAGCCTATGTAATCACCTCACAGCGTGCTCCGCGGGCAGGTTGAAAAGAATGGGACCTGACTTTTTCGAAGCGGATGGTGAAATCGTAGCTTTGGATCAGCTAGAGATCGCGAAGGCGCGCGACCTCGCGTTCATGCTGGATGCGGGTCAGATCCCGTTTGCTTGCCTCGTGGAATGCCGAAAAAAAGGCCGTCTTGAGACAGTCGTCTTCGACGTGGATGTTGAGGTGCCTCAGCTATGCCGGCATCCAATCCGACCGTCCGAACGGGTTGCAGCAACATTCCATGAGGACGACAGCACTTACCCGATCGTTCACGCGCTGCGCAAAAATTTCCCGCAGGTTCCCCACCTCAACCTTCACATTCAAGAATTTCCGCGGAATCTCTGTCTCTATGACGAGCGCTACGAGGAAGTCAAACGCCGCTGGACGTCTCCTCGTTTCGTTCATCGAATTCGGGATTGGCTCGCACTCACTGCGCAGGGCAAACTTCATCAAGAGGACCAACCACTAGAGCAAATCCTAATTGACTACGTTGGGCATCTTGTGCTCCCAGACAGTCTTCTGGAAACGGCCGATGACGCCCAACCGCTTTTCGTGGCCAACATTCGTCCAGTTGATAACGAAAAGATCTTTTTGGTTGCCCAGCGACAACAACTACATAACGAAGCTTTGAATATCGTTGCCAGCGTGCACCGATGTCCTCCTCAGACTCACGGGGTTATTCATAAGAGACCCGCTACCCTGGCCGACCTAGCTGCCTTGGTTGAAGGTGCAGGCCTTGATATTCTTGCCGAAATACGGGAACGCCTCAAAACCTGGATGAATAGCAACAAAGTTCTCCTTGACTCGCACATCCTTATCATCGTTCGGTTTCCTAAGAGACGAAATGACGAAGGTGAGGTTGAAGCCGTCGACACATGGGCCTTCTTTCTCGGAGATGCGGCAAGAACGGGAGAACACGCTGGCGACCTACGAATACGTGATCTTGGTATCAGGATCGGACTTTGGGATATGCAGGACAACCAGGTTGGCCTCCTTCTCAGTCCTGATACGTCGAAGCGTGGTGAAGATGTCAGTCTCGACGTGCTCAATGTATCTTTCGAACTCACCCGCTTAATGGCAGCCAGGCTCAACGGCAACAGCACGGTTGACGATGTTCGCATTGTTGCGATTGGAGCCGGGGCCCTTGGTTCACAAACAGTGATGAACCTCGCTCGCAGCGGCTTCGGAACCTGGACCATCGTCGATCACGATCGTCTGATGCCCCATAACGTCGCACGACACGTTTTAACTGGCCATTTTGTCGGATGGAAAAAATCGGAGGCGATGGCGTTCTGGGCGAACTCCGTCGCTGGTGACGCAGAACCCTTCACAGCTTTACCAGTGGATATACTGTCTCCAGGTAAACGAGACGAGGATGTCGCGACAGCCTTCCGCAACGCAGAAGTGATTCTGGATATGTCCACTTCGATCGCTGTTGCGCGCAAGCTCGCGTGTGACATAGATAGCGACGCACGGCGAATCTCCCTATTTCTGGCGCCATCAGGGCATGATCTTGTTCTGCTTGCCGAAGACAGGGATCGAGCAATGCCGTTGGACGCCCTTGAGATGCAATATTACAGAGCCATTGCCAATAACAAAGCGCTGGCCGGACATTTCCGGACAACGGGACAGAGGAGCCGCTACGGACAGTCCTGCCGAGATATCGCTAGTACGCTTCCGCAGAACCTAGTGGCGCTACACGCCGCCATCGGAGCGGAGGCGATCAAAAATGCAATTGCCAATCACGGTGCCACCGCGGCCATCTGGCAAGCAGACGGTTTCGGAAATGTTAGACGGATAGATATTTCGTTAACCTCTGTGATTCACCATCGCACACAGAGCTGGACCGTGGTCACTGATGAGGGACTATTGGAAAAGCTCGGTACGTTCCGCAAAGACAGGCTCCCTAATGAGACAGGGGGCGTTCTGCTCGGTTCATTTGATCTGGCGAGAAAGGTCCTCTACATTGTTGACGCCCTGCCATCACCGCCCGACAGCGAGGAGTGGCCAACGCTGTATATCCGTGGGCGCAAGGGACTGCGCCACGCAGTAGATGCAGTGGAAGAAAAGACTCACGGAATGCTTGAGTATATCGGCGAGTGGCATTCGCATCCTCCTGGTGCTCGTACAGCAGCTAGTTGCGACGATCTTAAGGTTTTTGCCTGGCTGACTGAGTTGATGCAGGCTGATGGCCTACCAGCGGTAATGATGATCGTAGGCGATCCTGGGGACAAGCTGTTACGTGGGAGAAATCATGAGAGAAGAGAACCTATTGCCAGAGGCGTCCAGTCATGAATAAGTCATGGCTTAACTATTTCAATCTTAGTGACCACTATGAAAGGAAGGCCCGGTTCCTTCCTGCAGTACTTTCTGTTCTACCGTTACTGCCTGTGGCCACTACGTTTGGCGTGCCGCTACTTGAATGGGGAAAGTTTCTCATTGCTGGGGGAGGGCTTGGAGCGATTGTGGCCGTCGCTCTTTCGCACATTGCGTCCGTATTTGGTAACCGTTTGCAGGACAAGTTGTGGCCAGATTGGCCCCACGACGCGCCAACAAACCGATGGCTCCATCCCGATGAGAAATCGGTGTCTATCCAACAGAAGCAACTCTGGTATCACGCCATTAAGAAACTCGTTAAAATCGACATCCAAAAGGCAGTGGATGCAGGAGAGCCGGACGAGCTCAAAGCGACGATCAATGATGCTGTCAAAGCACTCCGGAGTCGCATATGGAAGACGCCGGAAGCGGAGCGTGCGCAGCTTCACAACGTTGATTATGGCTTTGCTCGAAATCTTGCCGGGCTTCGGCCAGTCTGGATCACTTTTGCTTTGAGTAGCCTTGTGGGCTGTTGGTACGCTTATATCTGGGGCAATGGCACTATCTTATGGGCCATCGTGTCTACGGTCGTCGCAGTCGGAGCATTGGGGCTGGCCATTTTGCTCCCGGGCTATGTACGGAAGAAGGCCCACTATTACGCGGAGAGCTTTTTCGCCGCTGTTATCGCCTTGAGTGCTTCAGGCCCGCAGCAGCTAACAAAGCCAGACGCGCCGGCGAGTCACGGCCCATTAAGGTAGAGGGGCGGCTATGCCAGTAGTTCATTTTTTGAATGTTGGTGACGGTGACTGCTCCATCATCCAGCATGGAAGTGGACGCATAACTGTTTTGGACATTTGTAACGGCGGGAGTACCATGCAAAAGGCTCCTTTGGAGGCTTTTGGCAGGCAGCTTGGGATCGCCAAGACGGGTTCCGGGAACTATGGCATGCGGAAATATCCGACAGAACCAATTTCCTATATGAAAAAGATCGGCATTTCGCGAGTATTCCGATTCATCTTGACGCATCCTGACATGGACCACATGGATGGTTTTAAGGAATTGTGTGATGAAATTGGCATTCTAAATTTCTGGGATTCAGGCGTTCGTAAAGCCAAGCCTGACTTTTCTGAGGGGCGTTACAACGAAGAGGATTGGGACCATTACGTCAAGGTGCGTGACGGCAAGTGCAGTGGCGTCACGGTCGTTACCCCAAAAGCTGGAAGCCGCTTTCAATATGCTAACCGTGGTGTGCCGGATGGCCGGGGAGACTGCCTTGATATCGTTGCACCGGACTCCGTGTTGGTGGCAGCCGCAAATAAATCAGACGACCCAAATGACGCTTCGTATGTGCTGGTATATCGGACATGTGGCGGCAGGATAGTTTTCTCCGGTGATGCCCACGACAATACATGGAAGTACGTCCTGAAGCATCACAAGGAATTGGTACAAGACTGTGCCGTACTGATTGCCCCACATCATGGTCGTGATTCTGATCGTTCCTTCGATTTCCTTGATGTTTTGAGTCCCAAACTAACCCTATTCGGTTGCGCTCGTTCCGAGCATCTCGCCTACGAGGCGTGGAACAGCCGCAATTTGGCGCATATAACGAACAACCAAGCCGGTAATATACTCTTGAATGCCACAAACGTGGGTATCGAGGTGTACATCGAAAACGTAAATTATGCGCAAACTTGCAACGGCTTTGACTATACAAAAACCCTTTATGGGTGTTTTTACATCGGTTTGGTTTCTAAGGATTGAGGAGATCATCCTGGGCAAAGAAATGATCAAGGACTTCAGCTTCATTTTCATGGACTCTCACCGGATCACCACCGGCCTGACCTGCACTGAGCGTATTCGGTACATCCAGCGGTGCTGTATAAAGTCGTTTGGGTAGGAAAAGGCTGATGGACTCAAGGGTTAAGCTCGGAGAACGTAACCTGGTCGGGTCGATTCGTGGCTGTCCAGCCTCGCTCCAGTTCTTTGCAGTCTTTCAAATTGCGACTCATCAGCTCCTTAGGGTTCGTTCTTTGCATCGATGGGGCCTGCTGCGGGCAGACCAGCGGGTTCTGATTGCTGCCGATGATCCGCGGAAGGAAACAGCAGAATTTTTGCAAGACAAGCTGGCTCACGGTCCTGAAAGCGGCCCGAGGGCGAGGTCCTTCAGGGCCGTCGTTTCTTGGCGTTCTTCCGGACCTGGAACTGGAAAACCTATCGTGCAAGGGATCATCGACGCCTGGACGCCCGGACCTACGAAAGCTAAATGCACGGCCTGCATCTGGGGCTGCCGAATGCCGGTGGAGATGATCATCGACCAGTGGAAAACGTCCCGAAAGCAGTACCGGTTCGAAATCTTCTGCTACGGCCCGAAGAGCTGCCCATTCTACCGGGCGGGGATCGTACGAAGAGTGCCGGGATGCAAAGGCATATCCCTACACCGATGAGGATTTGGTAGACGAGGAGGCCGTCGCTCATCGCGACCCCGACAGGTAGCCACAGGCTGAGGGAGAAAATGGAGACCTTCTGGAACGCCGGTGAACGGGACAAGATTAAGGGGCTTGACATACTGGGTCTGCGCCAGCTGGACCAGGGCATCGAGCGCCACTGGGTTGCGGGCATCACCACGATCTCTTTTAGGGCAAGGTATCTATCTCTGCTCCCCTGGGTCATCGCCGAGTACTATGACGATGAGCTGAAACGGGGAGGCGGCACTGCGCGGTTCGACGAAGCCCGGTTCTACCAAACGCTCCGTCGGATGGAGTTCGTGGTTCTTGCCGCTACGCGCGCCTTGGCGGACGAGGACAGAAACGGCGCTGCCTACGGCGTCCTGGGATCCGACCTGTTCGCGGAGGAACTCGAGGAGTTGGAAAACGCGGGCTCCGTCCAGGTGCCCGACGCCCGTGGAGGGGCCTCATACGGGACCTACGTGATGCCTTGCCGGTCCTTCGGGCTCCTGCAGACGGGCGGCGGAGACATGCCGGTTCGGATCCCACCTCGTGGACAGGCACTCCGTAAGGTGCGCCGGGAGGAACTTCGCGATTCCAGCGTGTTGGACGTCATTCTCCACGGCGGCACCATCACTTCGAAGACGCTCGATGCTGAAGCGCACCTCTTCTCCGTGAACGCCATCAACAGATTGCCGAACGAGCGTGACTTGCTGGTGGATGCGTTCGTGCGCCCATACGCCGACGATGCTGCCGTGAACGAAGCCTACGCTCGCTTCCGGGCGACGAGCCGCTGGGCCTTTGAGCGCCTCGAAGCCGAGGTGATGTCCTCGTCAGAACTCATCCGCATGGCGTACAAAGAGGCGGCCGAGGGACGCGTGGGGAGCAAAGTTGGTATGGCCTGGGCAGAGTACGAACTTCGGCGACGCGTTCACTTCGCCCTCGAGCTCCTCCTCGAGGCGTTGGTCGACACGCTGATGAGTCTCACCGAAGGGACCATCGACGGCGTCCTCGACGACTGGTGGACCGACGAACCCCCTCCTGCACTGCTCGCGGATGTCGTCGATGTCGAGCCGCCTCTGCTCGAGAAGAAGATGGACGAGCTCATGGGGATACTGCCGCAGGATCTCTGGCTCGATCGCTCGGTGCCGATCGCGGAAGCCAGGAGTATGCCAGCGCGATACAAGGCCATCCTCGCGGTGGCGGTGCTGGGTGCTTGCAAGCGGCAGACGGAGCCAGCACGCGGTGAAAGTCGAATTCCCGACCGAGGCAGCTACCTCGAGCGTGCGTTCGCCGTGGTCGAGGCCGAGCGCGGTAGCCGCCTCTCGGAGGTGCTTCGACGTCTGCTCATCGAGGTGGTGATCGAGCCGCACTTGGCAACCACGCTGCGAAAGATGAGCCAGGGGCAAAAGTGCTCACTTCGCTTCTACCCGGATGGGGCACTGCTTCGGCCGACGGGAATCCCGGTAGCTGCCGGCTGCAGCGGGGATCGGCTGGGCAACGTGCTGGGCATGTGGGCGGATCTGGGGATCCTCGACCGAGAGCCTGGCGGCTACGCGCTGTCGGAGCGAGGGCGCCGTCTATTAGCGGAGCTCCAGAGACATGCGTGACGACGTGCTCCAGATCATTTCCTCGGCGAAGGAGGTCACCAACGCCATTGTGCTCACGCACAACATCGACTTCGTCTTCCTCCAGACGGTAGTGCTCGCGTCCTTCCGTCGTTGCGGACATCCGACCATCACCGTGTTCGCTGACGCAGCGTGTGCAGCCGAGTCGTTCGCACACCAGCAACCCGTGCTGGCTGGCCTCGGGGTGCGGTACCGCGTGGTGCCAGTCGCCATGGACCCGGGCTTCAGGTTTCATCCGAAGGCCCTGCTCCTTGCGGGCGAGGAGGCGGCAACGCTCCTCGTGGGGAGCGGCAACCTGACCTTCGGCGGCTGGCGCGAGAACGCAGAAGTTTGGGTGCGCTTCGACAGTGAGAAGGATGGCGCGGCTCCGTTCCACGCGTTCAAGGACTACTTGGCCGAGATCCTGGCTCGCGTTCCTCTGTCTGACGCGATCGCGGCGGAGGTCGAAGATGCCTTTGATGCCAAGAGCAAGCGGTGGGTGTCTGCACAACCCGCCGGCGACGCCAGGCTCGTGGGTCGAGTAGGAGCGGGACCCTCCCTGTTGGACCGCATGCTAGACGCGGTCGGCAGGGATCCCGTCGAGGAGCTTCTCGTGTGCTCGCCGTACTTCGACGACGACGGTGTCGGCCTGCGCGAGATCGTCACCAGGGTGGGGGCGCGTCGGACGACGGTGCTCTGCCAGCCCGAGCGATCCATGCTCAACAAGCAGTCCTGGGAACCAATCTCTGGCAGGGCGACCCTCCTGCGCGCGGACTTCACGCGTGCAAGCGAATCCGGTGAGGCACGATCGGCGTTCATGCACGCAAAGTTCTATGCCTTCCGTCGCGCGCACGAGGTGATCGTCCTGGCGGGCAGCGCGAACTGCTCCTGGGCGGCGCTCATCTCGTCTGACAGGGCTGGTAACGCTGAGCTACTGGCGATCCGTACCGTCACGCCCACCGAGTTCGAGGAGGAGTTCCTCGGTGAGCTGAAGGTTACGTCGGAGCCTGTCGCGCTCCGTGACGACCCAGCGCTCAATCCTGATGATGAACGCTCATCCGGGCCGGCACTTCGCGTCCTGGCGGCGAGGCTGGAAGCGCGGAGCCTGCTTGTCGCATACGCGCCGCCTATGGCCGCAATCGTGGAGTGCTTGATCGATGGGACGCCCGCTCGGTTCACGACCGTCGAGAGGGGTGTTTTGCGCGCGGCATCCGGCGTGGCGCCGAGAGTCGTGGCGATCCACGGACGAGTGAACGGCCAACTCGTCGAGTCGGCCCCAGCCTGGGTCGACGATGAGCACTATCTCCGAACCACAGCACGTGGCCGGAGTCTCGCTGACAGCATCCGTGCGCGAATCCGGCCTGGGGAGTGGAACGCGAGCGCCTGGGCCGAGGTGCTGGACGTCTTCTGCAAGCACCTCACGTACATGCCGGTGCACCGCGCGGGTAGGGCGTTTACCCGCGGCAGGCCCGATGACGAGCCTTCCGGCGAGGTGGAGTTCACGGCCGCTGATGTTTTCTCTCCAGACTACCGTGCTCCTGCTCTGGGTTCAATCCGGATACCAACTGCGATCGGAGGGGCTGGGCACGTCCGGTCGCTTCAGCAGTTACTGCTGCGCTGGTTCGGGGTTGCGACCGAGGTGGTCGAGGAGGAAGGCGGATCTGGTGGGACCGACGATGGAGGCGACGACAACGACGACACCGTTGATCGCCCGGAGCAGCTCAAGGTGGCGACGGCATCTAAGCCGCCCCCTGCCATGGAGGTCAGCGAGCGCGATAGGCGCCGTATCCATGCGCTCCTCCACCGTATCGAGGAGGTGATGACGAGTGCGGAATTCCTGGCGGAACGCAGTCCGGACTACCTCGCGGCGGACATCAAGATCGCATCTGCGCTCCTTCGCATCGGTCTCCGAGAGGGCTGGGTCGAGCGGAAGCGATTCTTCGACCTCACTCAGAAGATCTGGTGCTCGCTGTTCTTCTCCTCTGCCCCGCAGGGGGACGTGGGCTGGCTGGAGTATCGAGCCCGGACATCAGAGGACATGGACGCCTTTGTTGACGAAATGCGATCGGCCGAACTCTCGGCGGCACTCATCGGCTGGAAGCTTGCGGCGCCGAGCCACGACGGTACTCCCGAGGCGGCGAGATTCGAGTTAGCCGCTGTGCTCGCCGTCGCTCGCTTGCCTTGGCTCTGGCATGGCGGCGAGCCCGACAAGATCGCGAATGAGCTCGCCGTGCTGCTCTCACACACTGCTGATCCTACGGAGAGCCGGGAGGCGCTCATGAGCCAAGCCGAGGCCGAGTGGGCCCTGCTGCTGCGGCGTGGGCACGCGTTGCGTCTTCTTGAGGCTGCGGTGAGCAGTATGATCCCCGCGGAGATACGCGATCGAATTAGTAGCGATGAGCTGCGACCAGGCGATTTGCTTTGGCAAGGGAAGGCGGGCTTTTGCGTCGTCCGTCATTGGGCCTCACGTGCGGCAAACAACAACGTGACGGTTCTACGGCTTCAAGGCGCCGGGGGCGAGGCCAAGTTCAAGGCCTCCTTCACCATCCCGATGCGGGCTCTCCTCAGCGAAGACGTTGTTCCTCGCTCCGATGACTTCGGCGGAGAACCACGCAAGGTTTTGCGCGAGTTCCTTGATGAGCTGGGCAGCGCCTTCGCTCGGTAACTGACCCTGGTTACAGGTTCCCGTGCTTTCCACGTGCATACAGCAGAGAAAAAGGATTGAGGTTGCTAGTGCTCATTTCCCACACCATCCAGTTCCTCGTGCTCCACAGCCTACTCGGGGTCGTGGATCGCGTCGACAGCCTAGCATAGAGCAGAAGCTTGCCCTAATCGCATGTACCAGTTGGTTGTTTCGGGAATTCTGGACGCGGCGCGGGAGACCCTGACGGGCGCCTTGCGCCGGAGGAGAGGCCGCTCCGAGGAGCTGCTCCGGACGCTCCGGTACGAACGGGCCCTGGTCTACGAGGACCTCGGCCAGCACCGGCGGGCGCGCAGCGAGCTTGATCCCGCCGAGGCGGGATACGCCGAGGACCCCGACTACGAGGATGTGGCGGCCCGGTTGGGACTGTAGCGGAAATCCGCATCAACGCCGTTTCCGCCCCTTCGGGGATGTGCCGCTCTTTGAAAAGATGTTGAATATCAAGGGGTTAGGTGATATCCTGGCGGTGGAGAGTGGTTATGAAGAGGGTTGCAGGTGGGGAGCCATCCCTAATTCCTACACAAAGAACGCTGGTTGGTTTGCCGTACTTCGTATACATACTGAAGAGCGAAACAACCTCGAAGTATTATATCGGCCATACCGACGATCTCGACCGCAGGCTTTCCACCTTTTCTGCGTCGTTAAGCCTCTTTGTTGCAATACCTCTTTTTTTGACGGACATCCGGAATTGGATGGTTGCGGGCCCAAAAACCAGCCTGTCCCCTTTTTGCCTCTTTTTGCCTTACAGGCTGAGGCAAAGAAGGTCGAGCAAAACGTCCGGGAGCTGGTCGCCAGAGAAAAGAATGCGTACCTGAAGGTTCTCATCCCTTATCGGGATGCATGTAAGAAGGCCGGGGTGGAATGCGAGTTCTCCGGTGGCCGACTCGCCAACGTGAGCGAGAGGGTCACCTTCCTGGTCGAGAAGGTCGACAAGGGCATCAAGGTGGCCATCAAGGGTAGGCCAGAGACTGAGGAGGTCATCCCAACTGCCAAGCTCAAAGAGTCCGTCACGAGAGCCGCCTATGACTATACCGACCGCCATATCGGCCCCAGGGAAGAGATAGGCAACAAGGGAGGAGGTCTCTCCAATCGCCTCCGAGCCATCCTGAAAAAATAGCTTCAGTCTTCAAGATAGCCCCTCTTAGCGAGGGGCTATCTCCTTCCCTTTATAGGCCTGATTTTAGTATACTTTGAGCATTGGCTAGAACCAGAAATATGTTGAAAATAAGGCATTTTTATTTTATAAACAACATGACCGAGGGGCATACGTGGACGTAAGAGACTACATCCAGAAATTCATACCAGAAGCAGACTCCCCTGAAAAGGTCTACGAGCTCTTCCGTAGGCTTGGATATCCCGAAGATAAGGTCCTCGACCCATCCTATAAGAGAAAGATAGACGAGTTCGAGTTTGCCAAGGATGAAAAGGAGAAGGTCAAAGACATCTATACCGTTTTTAATTACGACGGAAAGCTCCAGGTCTTCCTCATCGAGGCCAAATCCCTTACGGTTCCCCTCGTCAGATACCTCACAAAACGCCTTTCAGACAGATACCTCAGGTTCCTCCTCATATTGACCACTGACTACAAGGAATACACCTTTGTCTTTCCGGAATTCGAGCGCATCGAGGAAGGCAAGCACAAGCTCAAGCTCAC
>JALUUK010000266.1 GCA_027021395.1 Acidobacteriota bacterium | reverse complement strand
GTGGCGAAGCGGGTCAACGACTCGGATGCTTCGGGCGAAGATGAGGTCAGCAGGACTTTCAGCGCGAAGCGGTGGCTGCGCCTCGCGAGATGCCAAACGAGATCGACCAGCAGGGGATCGGCCTCGTCGAGATCATCGACGAGAACGGCGTGCGGCTGCCGCCGCGCGGCGGTCACGATCTTTTCGGCAACCCGATCGATGAGATGAAAGCGATCGACTCCCACCTCTTCGTCATCGAAGAGCTGTGCTCCTTGAATGATGCGCACGCCCCGGGTTCGCAGCGCGCTCGCCAAAGCATCGAGCAGGCGTGACTTCCCGCTGCCGCTTTCTCCCGAGAGCAGGAGTGCGGGCGGGCGGTCCTTCCTCAGTCGATCGTCCTCGTCGCAGAGGTCGGCGAGGAGTTCTTGAAGCAACGCGTCTCGACCAACGAGACTCCACTCGATCGTCCGGCTGGAGATTTCGCTCGCAACCGTACCCCAGCGTTCCAATTCGTCGATCACCGCCCCGGCGTTGGAATACCTCCTTTTCGGATCGCTCTCGAGCAACCGCTTGCAGATTCCGTCCAGCCACGGAGGGACCTCATCGTTCCAATGAGAAGGCGGCGGACACCCACCGGCACGATGCTCGTCGATGGTCTGCGTCGACGTGGCTCCCGCATAGGGATAGCGGCCGGTCAGTCCTAGGTAGAACATCACGCCGAGAGCGTAGAGATCGCTGCGAACGGAGGCGGTCGCACCCCGCAGCAACTCGGGAGCCGCATAGAGCAGCGTGCCCCCGGAATCGCTATCCGAGGACGAGAACTCCGTGGTAAAGCCGAGATCCATCACCGTGACGTGCGCGGGCTCCGTCACCTCGCAGGCCGGCCGCACCAGGACGTTTTCGGATTTCAGATCGCGATGCACGAGACCGTGGCGATGCAAGCGTTCCACCGCGGAGAGAACGCTCTTGAGCGCTCCGGCGATCCACGCCATCGGCTTGCCCTCGCAGGCTCGTGCGAAAAATGTTCCCTCGATCAGATCCATCACGAGAAAGGACCGCCCGCTATTCCGATCCATGCCGAAATCGTGAACGCGAACCAAATGGGGATGGCGCAGCAGACTCAAGGTGCGGTATTCGGCGCGAAGTTGCTCTTCTCTCGTTGCATCTCCCACGGCGCGCTCGGCCAGTTTGAGCGCGTATTCGGTGCCGGGATGTGAACGATCGCGAACACGAAAGACCGTGGCATTCGACCCTTTGCCCAAGACCGAGAGGATTTCGTAGCGATCGGCGATGACCTTGGCGACGTCGTGCCCGATGCCATGGCGCTCGATCCATCGATAGAGCGTTGCCCGGCCGATGCCGAGGATCTCGGCGGCACGACGGCGATTCCCCCCCGCCCGCTCGAGGGCTTCGACCAGCCGCTTTCGCTCATCTGCTGCGTGCCTATCCAAAGCCACCCCTCCCCATGATTTACGAGAGTCTACACGGTGTCATGGGGATCATCTGCGGAACACGACCAAGTGCCGAATCGAAGCGAAATGTTCTGCAGGAATGAGATATATCCAACATTCCGGGCGCCGACGCCCGCCGAGCCCCCGCCCCGCCTGCATTGTGTACGCTGATCGCCCCTTGCTCGTCAAGCGATTCCGGCGGAGTCCGAGGCCGACACCGTACCCGCACCAACGCACCCTCCCCAAGCGCGAGAGCAAGAACTATCTTCTCTATGCCCCGCTTCGATGGGGCGAGGCGCCGGAGGAGCCCGCGACGATGACTTTCGAGCACCCCGCAGCGCAGGGCCTTCGGGCGCTGCTGACCCAACCGGAGGGCGCGTGGACGCTCGGCGAGGGGGCCCTGGCCATCGCGCGCATCGGGCGGCCGGATCTTCATCCCGGCCCGAGCCTTCAGCAACTCGAAGACCTCGGCCTTGCCGCGCGTGAGCAGGTGGCTCGAGCGGACCATCCTCGCTTTGCTGCGGCGGGGCTCTCTCGGGTTCTCTTTGAGCGAGGGTACCGCTCGGTGGGAGACCATGCAGCCTGCCCCGAGCATGCTCTACTCGACCAGGTGCTCGCCCACAAAGCCGGTACGGCGACGGCCCTCTGTGTCATCGCCATGGAGGCCGGGCGACGCGCGGGCGTCCGACTCGAGGGCATCGGCCTGCCGGGGCATTTCATCCTTCGCTGTTCTCGCCGCGACGAATCGATTCTCTTCGACCCCGCGCAGGAAGGACGCCCTCTTTCGGTTGCCGACTGCCGCCGGCTCGTCGAACGAGCCACGGGCGGCCGCATGAAGTTCCGCGAGGGATACCTGCGCCCGATCACCCAGGAGCAGATCCTCGCGCGCTTGATCTGCTATCTGAAGCAGAGCTATTGGCAGCGCGAAAAGCTCGCGCAAGCCGCCACTGCCGTGCAATTGCTTTTGACCATTCGTCCGGACGACCCAAGAGAAATCCGCGATCTCGGCCGCTTGAGCCACCTTCTCGGGCGACACGACGACGCCATCGAATACTTCGAAGCCTATCTCACCTTCAACCCTTGCGGAGAAGACGTCGAATCTGTTCGCCGCATGCTCGCCGAATCGCGAGCCATGGGCTCGTAGCGACGACTTCGCAGAACGCACCGAGGTCCCACCGAGGCCGACTCGAGCACATACTGCGTTCGCCAACGGAGTAAGTCCGCGAGCACCCGCCGTCGGCCACGCTTCTCTCACCGACCGGCGCGATGCGATCGGCGCTCGAACCTCAATTATTCGCGGCCCGATCCTAGAACAGGGCGTATGTAATGCAGACGCTCCCAGTGATGGGAAATGAGAAAGTTTCGCGATGAATTGTCGACGACGGTTGTTTTTGTTCGCTCTAGGCTGCACGCTCGCGGGAGTGACGGCAGGGAAT
>JALUUK010000265.1 GCA_027021395.1 Acidobacteriota bacterium | reverse complement strand
TAGGATCAACGATGAGACCCTGGCCTACCTCGAGGCACCTGTAAAGCGTGTCACCGGATACGACGTCGTCACGCCCTACTTCAGCCGCGAGGAACCGTATTTCCCAACGCCGCGGCAAGTGATCAAGGCCATCGAGGACACTCTTGACTACTGATCCGAACCATATCATGGCGGGCTCGAGCCATGGTCCCGGTTGTAGTCGGCGACAGAGGTTTCGACTGAAGAGTCTGCTAAGATCTCGTCCACGAAAGAACGGTTGCGGGATCGTTTTCGACTCTAGGAGATGAGTTCATGTACGAGTTCAAGCTACCGGATCTCGGTGAAGGAATTCATGAGGGCGAACTTCTCCAGTGGCATGTCAAAGTCGGTGAGACGATCGCGGAAGATGCCCCTCTCGTAGACATCGAGACCGACAAGGCTTCCGTCACGATTCCTTCCCCTCGCGGTGGGAAAGTCGTCTCGCTTGCCGGAGAGGTGGGCGATACGCTCAGCGTGGGCGGCGTTTTGGTCGTCATCGACGATGGCAGCGGTGCGCAATCGCCGCCGGCAGCCGCGACCGAAAGCAAGACAGAAGCTACTCCCCCGGCCAAGGCAGCGGAAGCAACGGCCGGTGTGCGCAACGAAGAAACGAAGATTGCGACCGAGGCGCCCGCAAGCAGCGAACCCGTGGCTGCAGCTCCTGCAACGAGGCGGCGGGCCCGGGAAATGGGCATCGATATCCGACGGGTGCCGGGAAGCGGCCCTGGAGGACGCATCACGCGCGAAGACCTCGAAAACTTTGCCGGTGATCCGTCGCGGGCGACCCGACGCCCCGCGACGGCCGCAACGGGCGGGGGAGATGCTTCCGGAATTCCCTACCTCGAACTCGACCCCCTGCCCGACTTCAGCGAATTCGGCCCCGTCGAAATCGAAGCGGTGCGTTCGATTCGTCGCAAGGTCGCACGCAAGATGACCACGTCGATGATTCTCGTCCCCCACGTCGCCTTGATGGACGAAGCGGACGTCACGGAACTCGAGGCCTTTCGGCGGGCGGAGCGCAAGAAGCGCGGGGGCGAGCCGGGCGGCAAGTTGACGCTGCTGCCCTTCGTCGCACGCGCTCTCGTCGACTCGCTAGCCGACTTCCCCGCCTTCAACTCCAGCTTCGATGCATTCAACGAAGAGATCATCTACAAGAAGTACTACAACGTGGGCATCGCCGTCGATTCGGGCAAGGGATTGATCGTTCCTGTCGTCAAAGGAGCCGACCGGCAAAGCGTTTTGGAGATCTCCGCGGAAATCGAACGCCTCGCGCTCGAAGCTCGAGATGGAAAAATCAACGTCGCCGACCTCCGTGGCAGCACGATCACGATCACCAATGTGGGACCGCTCGGCGGAACGAACCTGATCCCGACGATCAACTACCCCGAAGTTGCGATTCTGGCGATGGGCCGCACGGCCGAGCGCCCTGTCGTCGTCGATGGGGAGGTCGTCGTTCGGTCGATCCTGCCGTTGACGCTTGCGTTCGATCACCGCGTGGCCGACGGCGCCGATGCCGCTCGTTTCATGCAGAGCTTGATCAAGCGCTTGACGAACCCCTTGGGCTGGCTCCTCGAACGGCGCTAGACACGCCGCGGGAAGAGAAGCCGCTTGCCATACCGTTCGGCACAGGCTGAACGTATCGAGTCGGAGTGAAGCATCATGGTCATGGGAAGCCTCAACCAAGAAGCCGAAGTCGCTGTCGTAGGAGCGGGGCCGGGAGGGTACGTCGCCGCATTGCGTGCCGCCGACCTCGGCAAGGAAGTCGTGCTGATCGATGAGCGAAAAGACCTCGGTGGAGTGTGCCTGCTCGAAGGCTGCATCCCCTCCAAGGCCCTGATTCATGCGTCCGAGCTACTCGAAGCATCACGCGAAGCGACACGTATGGGAATATCCTTCGGCGAACCGACGATCGATATCGCCAAGCTCCGCTCTTGGCGGCAGTCGGTGTCCAAGGGCCTCAGCCGCGGAATTTCCTCCCTGCTTGCGGCGCGGGGCGTCGAAGTTCTCCGCGGTCGCGCCCGTTTCTCCGGTAGGAACTCGTTGGCCATCGATTCGGGTGATGTCGCAGGCGTCGATTTCAAGCACTGCATTCTCGCGACCGGATCGAGCATCGTCGAAGTCCCGTTCATGAAGGGGCTCGACCTTTGGACCTCGCGAGAAGCTCTCGAACTCCCATCGATCCCCGAATCCCTGATGGTGATCGGTGGAGGCTACATCGGCCTCGAACTCGGATTCGTCTACGCGGGTCTCGGGGCGAAGGTCACCGTCGTCGAGTTGCTGCCTCACTTGCTCGCCGGAGCGGATCGGGACATGGTCAAGGTCGTGCAAAAGCGATGCAAGAGCCGCTTTGAAAAGGTTCTTTTGGAAACGGAAGTCAAGGCGATCGAAAAGCGCTCCGGAAAGACGAAGGATGCCGGTTTTCGGGTCAAGCTCGAGTCGAAGGGCGAGGTCTCCGAGATGGAGGTCGAGCAAGTGCTCGTCGCCGTGGGGCGACGGCCGAATACGGCGGATATCGGCCTCGATGCCGCCGGGATCACGCTCAACGATCGCGGCCTGATCGAAGTCGATTCGACCTGCCGCACCGAGAATCCTTCGATCTTTGCCATCGGTGACATCACACCCGGGCCGATGCTTGCCCACCGGGCGTCACGGCAGGCCAATGTCGCCGCGGAAGTCATCGCCGGCGAACCTTCCGCCTACGACAACGCCGCCTGCCCAGCGGTGGTTTTCACCGATCCCGAACTCGCCTGGGCCGGGTTGACCGAAAATGAGGCCAAGGCGGAAGGCCGCAAAGTCAAAGTCGGCAAGTTCCCGCTATCGGCGCTCGGACGAGCCAAGACTCTCGGAACTTCCGACGGC
>JALUUK010000264.1 GCA_027021395.1 Acidobacteriota bacterium | reverse complement strand
GGAGATCACGCTCGGGCAAATGATGAACCTACGACTCGGCCGCATGAAAGAAGCCGGCATCGCGGACTTTGCTCATATCTCCATGGCCAAGAGGCAGGGATGCCGTGTGGGACGCAAGGCGGCCCGCCTCGCACGCGAGATCATGGGAGCGAACGGCATCATGCATGAGTACCCGATCGCGCGGCATATGAGCAACATCGAATCGGTCTACACCTATGAGGGCACGGACGACATCCACACCCTGATCCTCGGTCAGCGCGCTACGGGGCACGCGGCGTTTAGTTGATCTTCGTCAAGTCGACGGCACCCGTCTCGCGGTACATCTTGCCGGCCGGGGTTTGATTCGTCGGAGGGAGTGGGTTGCGTAGGATTCTAGTGACCGGTGCGTCCGGACTGATCGGTTCGGCGCTCGTCCCGCTGCTGGCCTCCCGCGGCCATCGCGTCACCGCCACGGATCGGACCTTTCCCGCAGACGATCCTCGTCACCTCGACGTGCGTTCGCCGCGGCAGGTTTCTGCCGCGTTGAGGTCTGTCGACGGCATCGTACACCTCGCCGCCGTCTCTCGCGTGGTCTGGGGCGAGAAGAACCCTCGTGAATGCTGGCGAACCAATGTCACGGCGCTGCGACATCTACTCAGCGCGGCGCTCGATGCCCCTACGAAGCCGTGGGTGCTCTTCGCTAGCAGTCGTGAGGTCTATGGAGACGCGCCGCACCTCCCGGCTCGAGAGGATACTCCGTTCGCTCCGCTCAACGTCTACGGACGCGCCAAGGTCGCCGGCGAGTCCCTCATCGAAGAGGCGCGTGCAGCCGGCCTGACTGCGGGGACGGTGCGACTATCGAATGTTTACGGCCGCATCGACGACCACGCCGACCGGGTGGTCCCGGCCTTTTGCCGCGGAGCGGCGCGCGCTTCGGTGCTGCGGGTCGAAGGCGAGACGAATACATTCGATTTCACGCACGTCGACGATGCGGTCCGCGGCATCCTGCTCATGACCGAGCGCCTCGCCCGAGGCGAACCCGACCTTCCGCCGATTCATCTCGTCACCGGACGGGGCACGACGCTCGGCGAACTTGCCGCGATGGCGGTGAACGCATCGCCGCATTCTGCGACAGCCTATCTCGCCCCTCACCGCACCTTCGACGTCGCCCGCTTCATCGGCGACCCGACGCGGGCTGCCGAAGTCCTCGGCTGGAAAGCCGAGATCTCCGTTCTGCAAGGGGTGCGGCGACTCGTGCGTGCGTTCAGCGCTCTAGGCCGGGTTACGCCTCGACCAGCTCTATCAGACCGAAAGCCTTGCTGAACACCCATACGATACGACGATCGTCGAACTCCGGCGTAGGAGCCGGACGGCTGATGCGATGGAAGCCGAAGGACTTGGCATGTTCCAACGCCGTTTCGATCTTCGGCACCTCGAAGCAGAGATGCAGCAGCTTCTGACCTTCGCGCAAACCCCGAAAAATCGGAGAGTCTTCGTCGAGCGGCTCGAGCACTTCCAGTCTCAAGCCGTACCAGTCGACGAAAGCCATCGCCACTCCCTGCGTCCGATTGATGATGATCTCCGCTCCCGGTTGGGCCTTCTCGATGTCGGATACGGCCATCCCTACATGGTGAAAGCGAGCACCCGGTCCGAAGAGTTCGGGTGAAAGCGAGATGGAATCCGCCGGACGGGGCGCCTCGCCCGCTTTTGCATCGTAGGGCTTCATCAGGGCGCCGCCGAGGCGATGGGATCTGCCGAAGAATCCGAAACGGCCTCGAGAACAGAGTCGGTCAAACGACTGAGGGTGATCTGCTCTCCGGTGTGGAACAGCCGCTCTGCTATGTCCATCATGCTGAACTCGCGCCCCACCGCCGCTTCGACCTGCTCTTCCGCACCGACCGCAAACATGACGAAGGTGACGGAATCGAGCGGCGGTGGATCACCAATGATCACCGTGTCTTGAGCAAGTGCGAGCCGTTCTTCCTCGGGAAGTCCGGCCTGGCATTCTTCGAGCGCGCTGCATATCGCGGAAAAAACGACTTCTCGGCTACTCACGATCGTTGCTCCGCGCGCAGTTGGTGAGGCATCGGATCTCCCTTTCGCATCTGCAGCGCCTTGCCCGGCACACCCATGACCATGCTCCCGGAGGCTACGCTCTGCAGCACCATCGAGCACGCACCGATCGTCGTCCAATCTCCCACCGCAAGATCCGGTAGAACCGATGCATTGGAGCCGACATAGACGCCGAGGCCGACCTCGACCCGCGCATTGATGATCGCCCCGGGTGCCAAGACGGAGCACCGTCCCATCGATGCTCCATGGCCGAGACAGGCTCCCATGAAGACCACGCCGCCTTCGTCGATCTTGCACTCGGCTCCGAGTACGGCGTTTTGGTAGGCCGTCACGTCCGAGGAAAGAAACGTGACGCTCTCCCGATCGACGCTCGGGTGAATCAGAGTTGCAAAGGGCAGACCGAAGGAAGCGATCTTTTCCCGTGCCGCCCAGCGACCGGCCGTCGAGCGAGCGACCATGTTGCTCACTTCGTCCGTCTCCGGATCGCCGTTTCGCAATTCATCGAAGGGTCCGATGATCTCCTCGCCGGCGAGCCGTCGTCCATGTTTCTCCGGGTCGTCGTCGAGGATCACGATGCGATCCCATCGTCGTTCGGCTTCGTTGACTCGCCGCGCGAGCCTCACACCTTCTACGTTGCCCGCGCCGCAGATGAATAAGGTGCTCACCGGGCACCCTCCCCGGCGGCCCGCGACTCCGGACGCACGCGCTGCGCGATCCCGGTCATCCAGTCCCGGCATTCTTGGCAGCGGTCGGGAAGATCGCCGAAACGCCGATCCATATGGATATCGCGATACTTGCCGAGCTTCATCCAGAGATTCGAAAGCGTATCGTC
>JALUUK010000263.1 GCA_027021395.1 Acidobacteriota bacterium | reverse complement strand
CATCCACTTTCGTAGCCGTGGCGGGCCTACCATTCCGGAAAATCTCACCTCGGTCTGCGGTCGATGCCATGCGCTGATCCATCAGGGTGCGCTGACGGTCATCGGCCGAGCGATCGCATACGGCGAGGGCCTGGTCTGGACGACGCACGGCGACACCTTGCTTGCCGATCTTCGGGCGACGGCCAAGAAAGCCGACAATCTCCCGATCTTCAAGCTCGTGTCTGGACGTCCGGACTCGTCCGGGCGTACAGACTTGTCCGGACGTTCAGACTCGTCCGGACGTACAGACGGGGCGGGTTTCGATCTGCCGTTCTTGTCGACGGCGTTGACGCGCCTTGGTTTTCCGAAGAAGCAATCGTTGGAACTGGTCCATCGTGCCTTCGAGATGCTGGATCCGGCGGAATTGAGTGAGGCAGCGATTCTCAAGGCGGCGTTACAGCTTAGAGCGCGAACGCGCTGGTAGCGGTCGTCTGTCAATTCCGCTGCCGTGTCTACATAAAGCCGAGCCACAACGGGCGTACTCGTCCCGGAACGACCGGACGAACTGTGGGGGCTGCGCTTTCTGGGGATCACCTCGAGCCCGGTGTTCGTGCGGCAGTCCGAAGAAAACGGCTGTGCGGAGCGCTTCGCCCGGACCACTGAATCACTGTAAGGAGCCGCTGCTCTGGTTCCGAAAGTTCGCCACGATCGAAGAGCTGAACGAGGCGTTACGGGACTTCAGGCACCGCTACGACCACGAGTGGCTGATCCAACGGCGCGGCTACCGGTACCGCTCACCCGCGCAGCAGCGCGCCCTGCTGGGCGTTGACTCGGAGGCCGCAGTGTGAATACTAGCAACTCAGCGTCTCGGAAATCGGAGGTGGTACAGCCGGTCCCGTAGGGAGCGACCCCTGGAGACAGGGGCATGCAACGGAAGGAGAACTGTCGTGGGCAATCGTGCGCGCTTCGGGCTGATCGTCCTCGTCTTCTTCGTTTCGGGGATCAGCGGGCTCTCCCTGCAGGTCGTCTGGCTGCGCCAGCTCGCACTCGTCTTCGGGGCGACGGCGCAGGCCACGGCGGTGCTGCTCGCCGCGTTCATGGGCGGGCTGGCGCTCGGCGGGTGGCTCGGCGGCCGGCTCGCCGAACGCAGCGGGATCCGCCCGCTGACGCTCTACGGGCTGTTCGAGATCGGCATCGGCGTGGCGGCCGTCCTCGTGCCGAAGGGCTTCGTGCTCGCCGACGCCGTGCTGGGCGTGCTCGACGATCGGCAGATGTTTCCGCTCGCGGGCCGCATCGTCCTCGCACTGGTGCTGATCCTCCCGCCGACGATCCTGATGGGCGCGACGCTGCCGCTGGTCAGCCGCTGGGCGACGCTCGGCGGGCGCGCCCTGTCCTCGGGTGCCGGCTTGCTCTACGCGGCCAACACCGCGGGGGCGCTGACCGGGACGCTGCTGTGCGCGGCGGTTTTCCTTCCCCGCTACGGGGTCACGAACACCTCGTGGCTCGTCATGCTGATCGCCGTGACGGCCGGCCTCGCCGCCATCGCGCTTTCGAAGGAGCGCGTGACGGACGACGCGGCGCGGGACCGGCGCGAGGCGACGCGACGACTCCCGCCGCTGCCGCTGCTGGCGCTCGCCGCGGTCACCGGCCTGTCCGGCTTGGCACTCGAGGTCGTCGGGACGCGTGTGCTGTGCCTGTTCGTCGGTACGACGGTGTTTGCCTTCGCGGCCGTCGTGGCGACGTTCCTGCTCGGCATCGCACTGGGGTCCTTTCTCGTCGTACCGCTCCTGCGGCTCGCGCCCGCAACCTGCCTGCGGCTCGTCGGCGTGCTGCAGATCGCGACGGCGCTCGTGCTCGTCGCCGCGATCGCCTCGATCGACCGCATCCCGCGACTGTACCTCGAACTGTACGCCGACCGCGCCGCGGCCGGCGTGCATCCGCT
This sequence comes from Acidobacteriota bacterium, assembly GCA_027021395.1. Taxonomy (GTDB): domain Bacteria; phylum Acidobacteriota; class Polarisedimenticolia; order J045; family J045; genus JALUUK01. The sequence continues at coordinate 11,023 of JALUUK010000263.1, read as the reverse complement.
GCTGCTCGGCTTGGCGGTCTCGTCGGCGCTGCTGCTCGTACCGGCCGCACTGGGCGGAGCCTGTTTTCCGCTGCTGATCCGCGCCTCCGGTCACGGCGCGGCGGGCGGCGGCCGGGTCGTCGGCTGGTTCTACGCGGCCAACACCTTCGGGGCGGTGCTCGGCGCGATGCTGGCGGGGTTCGTGTTCGTCCCGCAGCTCGGTCTGCAGGGGTCGCTCGAGCTGATCGCGATCGGCTTCTGCGCGCTCATCGCCGCGCCGCTGGCCTTGCTAGCCCCCGCGGGAGCGCGCGGAACGCCGATGGTCCCGCGACGCGGATTCGCGCGTCCGGCCGCGGTGGTGCTGCTCGTGCTCGCGCCGATCCTCGCGACGCGCTTCGTGACGCCCTGGGATCCGCTGCTGCTCTCCGCCGGCGTCTACTGGCAGAGCGAGGCCTACCTCGCAGCAGACCCGCGGGGAGGCGTGCGCGAGATCCTCGACACGGCGCTCGCAGAACGGACGAGCCTGTTCCACTCCGAAGGGCTCGGCGCCACGGTCGACGTCTACGAACGGTCCGACGGGCTGCGCAGCTTGGCGATCAACGGCAAGACGGTCGCCTCGTCGGCCTTCGAGGACATCCGGCTGCAGGTCGCGATGGGCGGCTTGGCCACATTGCTGCATGAGGATCCGCGCGAGGTGCTCGTGATCGGGCTCGGCACGGGCATGACCGCCGGCGCCGCCATCGCACACCCCGGCGTCGAACGGCTGACGATCGTCGAGCTGACCCCCGGCATCGCCCGCGCGGCACGGCTGTTCGACCGCTGGCACGGCGCCGTGCTCGACGATCCGCGAACCGAGCTGCGCATCGACGACGGCGCGATCTTCGTGCGCCATACGAGCCGGACGTTCGACGTGATCTCGTCGGACCCGATCCACCCCTTCTCCGCGGGGTCCAGCACGCTCTACTCGCGGGAACACTTCGAGCAGTGCCGCAGTCGCCTGCGGCCCGGCGGGCTGTTCTTCCAGTGGCTTCCGCTGTACCAGCTCGGACCGCGCGACCTCGGAACCGTGCTGCGCACGATGGCGGCGGTGTTTCCCGACGTCACGGTGTGGTTCACGGGAACCGACGCCGTGCTCCTCGGCTCGGAGACGCCGGTCACGCTCGACGGAAAACGTCTCGAACGGCTGCGCGCGGTGCTGCGCACGGACAGCGTCCGCGAACGCTTCGCGCCGGCCGGCTTCGAGACCGCCGAACAGCTTCTCGTCACGCTCGTCGGTCCCGTCGGGGCATTCACCCACCTCGTCGAGGAGAGCCCGCTCAACACGATCGACTACCCGGTGCTCGAGTTCTCGGCGCCGCTGGCCATCGCGCGCCATCGGCTCGCCGACGAATTGCTGGCGGTCTCCCGCAGCGGCTCGGCCCTGCTCGACGCGCACCTCGACCTGCCGGCGCTCGAGCGCGCGCGCCGAGCGTTCGGACACTTCGTCGCATCGCTCTCGGCAGGCAACGCGCAGCGTCGGCGCGAGCACGCACGCGCGGCGTGGCGCACGGCGCCGGACGACAGGCTCTACGCGTGGCTCTACGGACGTCTCGTCGCCGACTCGCGCGCGCCGCTCTCGCACGAGGAGCAGGCGCTGCTCACCGCGCTGGTCGCCGAGCCGCCCGACGATCCGCTCGGCGTGCGGGCCCGCATCCGGCTGGCCCGCGAGCGGCTGCGGTTGCAGGATTTCGACGGCGCGCTCGCGCTGCTCGACGCGCACGAGGTGAGCGACACCGGTCGGTGCCGGATCGTCGCGCAGCGGATGCGAGTCCTCGTCGACGCACGGCGCGACGAGGCGCTGCGCGCGATGCTCACCGAAGACGGGAGCGGCGACCGACCTCCGCGCTGCCAGTCGCTGCTGCGCACGCGCTTCCTCGCGGTTGCGGTCCTCGGGCAGCGCGACGAGGCCGCGGCGCTCTCGCAACGGCTGGCGACGATCGAGCTGCCGCCGTCGAACCACCTCGCCCTGCTGGCCCGGACGCTGCTCGACCGCGGCGACGTCGACGCGGCCCTCGACGCGGCGCGCCGCGCTGTCACATACCGGCCGGAGGGAGCCCACGACCGCGCCCTGCTCGCGCGGATCGAGCTGGCTGCGGGCCGGCCCCGCGACGCCCTGGCCACCGTGCGCGATGCCGTCGAGAAACGCCTAGCGCTCCCCGAGACCCTGCTCCACAGTGCCCGCGCGTACTGGATGCTCGGCCGGGCCGACAGCGCGCGTGCCGCCCTGTCTCGCTACCTGCGCGGACGCGGCCTTTCGACGAATGATCTCGAGGCCGCCCTCGTCCTCGCCCGTGAGATGAACCTACCGCAACTCGTCACGCTGGCCGAAAGCAGACTGCGCCGCGCGAGCGGAGCCGGGCGGTAGCCGCGGAGAGATGCGCGGACTGTTCCGTCGCGACCGAAGGTGCTCGTATTCCTCGCGCGAAGCGCCTTCGATGCGATGCGCAAGACGTGTGAGGCGACGCTCGAGCGACGCGACCTCCGACCCGCCGTCGTGCTCTCGATCCGGACGTTTGGATCGTTCGCGAATTTCCATCCTCAGATTCACGCCATCGCGGCCCAGGGCTGCTTCGACGAGGCCGACCACTTCCACCCGATCCCTCGCTTCAACACCTCGGTCATCGAAGAGGTCTTCCAACGACTCGCGCTCGGCCGGCTCCACCGCGCCAACCGGCACTCGGAAGAGTCCATGCACACCCTCCTCATCATGGAGGTATTCCGGTTTCAACGTCCACGCCGGGCCGGCCCAGTGCCGACCGCGAGAAACCGGTCGGGGTGACGCTCTCGGCCGCCGCGAACGCCTGCCGAAGTCGAGCGTCCTGCCTCAGCCCTTCGCCTCCGCCTCGGCTTCGTCAATCATGCGGCCGGTACTGGGTGGTTCCATCTATCAAAATGCCTATGCCTCGTTCCGGGGCACCCTCCCGCCGACCTGCGATCGGCGCAGCATTCTCGCGAGCAGGTGACGGGAACCGACGAAGCATTATCATATCCGGATTCGATTCCGGGTCCGACGACAGACCCTCAAATGGGAAGTCATCATGAGTGAAGAGGTCCTGCACACGGGACGGAAGAGCTTCGTTGCGTATATCAGCGTGATTGTCGGCAACGCCATATTCCTTTCCGTCATCAACGGGGTGTTCTACGGCGTCCGGTGGCTGATGGTTGACAACGAAGTGTCGGGCGATGCAGTCCGGTATCTGAACTGGGCATGGATCGCCGTGAACGTTTACCTGATACTCCAAACGATCTACATCCTGTTCTTCATCCGAACCATTCGTTGGGACGTCTCCGAAGAGGGCGTGCGAATCCGTGGCGGCATCCTGCCCTGGGCGAAGATGGACATGATGCACCCCTTCGAGACCATCTTCGAGGCCTACTACCGATTCGGCTTCTTCGCCAAACTCTTCGGATATGGCGAGTGCCACATCCGGCGTACCGAGGGCGTTACCACCGAGATATCAGAACCCATGATGCACCGGCCCGGCAAGCTCACAGGCCTGATCAACGAGAAGCTCAGGGAACTCAGGAAATCGGGGCCGAATCAGGGGGCGCCTTCAGCCGGATCCGCCACGGAGGAACTGGCTCGTCTCGGCCAGCTTCGCAAAGATGGAACCATCACCGAAGAGGAATTTCAACAGATGAAAAGGAAGATCATCGAGAGCTGATGCCGGTATTCCGCTTCGGGCCGGCATGCATGGCGATCTGCGAGCTCCGTACAGATCCATGCCGGCAACGAAGACTTCTGAAGGATCAGCTGCGACAGCGGTTCATGGCCGTACTCCATACCAGCATACGGTCGAGAGCGATAAGAACTCTCCCTCGTGAGCGCCGATTCGTCGACTTGTCACCGCTCTGAGAATCGAAGATACTCTCGACTAGGTTCATTCCATAGATCTGACCATAACTCTGGCCTCTGGTACAGCTGAACACGCCGTCTTGGCAATCGATCTGGGGGAGACTGAGAAGCCGCGAGTATGCTCGCTTCAGCGATAGCTCGCCCGATGTGCGGCGACCACCTCTACGCGCGAATAGACAGTCCTTTCCAGACCCATTGGGACTTGGGCCACGAGCAGCAGAGAGGCAAAGATCATGATTGTCGGCACTGATACTACTACCATGTGCTGAATCCAAGGCACGGCATGAGCACCACGCGATGTCAAGTTCTTAGTTGCCGAATTCTTAGTCGTTATCAGGCGTATTCTGCACGCTCAACCGAGTATTGCAGTACGAGCAATCCATCATATTCCATTTCACGATCCTTGTGCATCCCAACTTTTTCGAGCACGTGAATCGAGGCGGTATTTTCAGGAAGGACCAAGCCGATGATCTTGTCAAGGTGAAGCGTATCGAAACCGAATCGCAAGCTCGCAGCGCAGGCCTCGGTTGCAAACCCTTGCCCCCAGAATTCAGGCAAGAATCGATAACCGACGTCAACCGCGCTGAGTTCCGGTATGTGTTTCAGGCCGCAGAAGCCAATGATCTGCATGTTTTCCTTTAGCACACAAGCCCATCGCCCAAAGCCGACCGTATCAAAATCCGGGTAAGCGGCGATTGCTGCTCGAGCGCACTCGACCGATTCGATGGGTGGTTCTCCAGTAAGCCGCATCACGTCTCGATTTCCGTTGATGGCATAGAACGCTTCAGCGTCATCGGCAACAAAGGCTCGATGTAGGAGACGCTCACTTTCTGGACCGATCTTGTGTTTGGTCATCGCCACGCTGCTTTCAAGGTACTCGGTCGTTTCTGCCGCATAGAGAATCCATGTGAGTCCGTGGCTAGGGGCAAAGTCTGTTCCGAACTGAGCGGGCTCGAGTGACCCACACCGGCAACTACTCGCGCGTGTAGTCTCGAAAGAGCACAAGCTTCGCCTTCGTGCTCTCGTCGAAAGCCCCGATGGAAATCCCGAACCAAGCTGCAACCTCCGTTATCCGCAGCCTCCTCCGCTACGGATCCTCAGGGCTTTGCACGTGAGCACTGAAAACGCGCCTCGCAGCTCGGCCGAGTGGTCCTCAATCGCCTGTACAACGAAACGAGCTGAGCTTTCTCTTCGGCGCCAATTCCCGCAAGACGCAGCCGAAGTACTCCCGCAGAAGCCTTCCCCTGTCGAAAGACGAGGTCGCCGAAGTCCCTATCGCCAGTGAGCAGGAGGGCATCCCTGAAACTCGAGCACCGAAGGACTTCATCGTCATCAATGCCAGGCGCTTGTTCCGCCACGTACCAGACGTCGTGACCGGCGGTCCTGAGCTGACGTACGATCAGCGAGTCCACATTTTCGTCAGCAACGCAGTTCATGCAGCCGAGTTCCCGACCGGATAGATGACATCGCTGCGCAGTACGTCAGCAGCGTACTTCAGGGCTGCCTCGACACCTTCGCGAGTGAGACGCGGGTGTGCCTCGAGCAGTTGCTCCACGGACTCGCCTGCCGCTAGCCTTTCAAGGACATGCTCTACCGTGATCCTCATCCCTGCGACTGTAGGCTTTCCGAGGAGAACTCCAGGGTTCGACGTAATCAAAGGGTCCATGTCATCACCTCTTGCTTCCCAAGATTACGCAGTGTCTGCGCAACAAACAAGTCTATCGACAACCCGTGCTGCGGCAAACGATTCAGATCTGCCGGTGCCGATTGTCTTGCGTGCCGGTCAGGAGCAGCCTGTGGTTGCGCCGCAGGTGACGCAGCGCAAGCAGATTCCGTTGCGGACGAGCGTGAACTGGCCGCACTCCGTGCAGGGGTCGCCTTCGTAACCTTTCATCCGCGCTTCACGGATGGCGGCGTTGACCACGGCTGCCGAATGGGTTGCGGGATGAGACGTCGAGGGCGGCGCATCGACATGGGAGGTCGACGACTCCGGGGTGCCTGCATCGAGCGCAAGAGCCAATGGCACGAAGCTCTCGACATGATAGCGGGAGCTGCCGTTTTCCTTCCCCTTCCCGTTGCCGTAAACGTGACCATCTTCGCCGACCTTCGACGAGAGCGACCCTTTCGATTCCCGATCGGAATCGGGACCCGAGGTCGAATCGTCCGATTCATCCAGGATCCGCGAGCTGATCGTCTGCTCTTCGTCGTAGTCCGGCTCTTCGATCCGACTCGCTCCCATGGTGTCGGCGCGCAGATCCTCTTCGGAGACCTGCGAAAGATCCATGCGATCGAGATAGGTGATGGCCAATTCGCGGAAGATGTAGTCGATCACCGAGGTCGACATCTTGATCGCTTGGTTCCCCTGAACGATGCCGTTCGGTTCGAAGCGTGTGAAGACGAATGCATCGACGAACTCTTCGAGCGGCACCCCGTGCTGAAGGCCCAACGAGACGGCAATCGCGAAGCAATTCATCAGCGATCGGAAAGCAGCGCCCTCTTTGTGCATGTCGAGGAAGATCTCTCCCACCGACCCGTCTTCGTATTCACCGGTGCGCAGGTAGACCTTGTGCCCTCCGACATTGGCTTTCTGCGTATAGCCCTTGCGCCGGAAGGGCAGGCGGCGACGCTTGGCCAGATAGCGCACGACGATGCGTTCGGTGATCTTCTCGGCAATGGCTGCAGCGTCGGCGGACTCTTCGGGTGCGATATCGAAATCTTCGGCGGCTGCGCTGAGCGGCTGCGAAAGCTTCGAACCGTCGCGATAGAGAGCCACCGCCTTGAGCATCAACTTCCAGCCCATCTCGTAGGCATGGCGGATATCTTCCACCGACGCCTCGTTGGGCATGTTGATCGTCTTCGAGATGGCACCTGAAAGGAACGGCTGAGCCGCACCCATCATTTCGAGATGTCCGGTGTAGGCGATGAAGCGCTTTCCGCGACTGCCGCAACGATTGGCGCAATCGAAAACGGGAAGATGCTCGTCGCGAAGATGCGGTGCGCCCTCGACGGTCATCGTCCCGCAGCAGTAGTCGTTGGCGGCTTGAATTTCATCGCTCGAAAAGCCGAGACTCTCGAGCAAATTGAAGTTCCACTGATCCAATTGCTTTTCGCTGATGCCGAGCACATCCGTGCAGAAAGTCTCACCTAGAGTGAACTTGTTGAAAGCGAAGCCGATCTCGAAAGCCTCGGCGAGCGCTTCTTCCACCTTGGCCAAAGCCGCATCATCGAATCCCTTGGCGCGCAAAGTGTCGTGATTGATTCCCGGAGCCCCCTCGAGCGTTCTGTGCCCGACGCAGTAGGTCTCGATGTCTTCGACCTGCTCGTCGGTGTACCCGAGCGCCTTGAGCGCCGGTATCAGAGAACGGTTGGCCAGACGGAAATATCCGCCCCCGGCAAGCTTCTTGAACTTGACCAACGCAAAATCCGGCTCGATCCCCGTCGTATCGCAATCCATCAGCAAACCGATCGTACCGGTCGGTGCAATCACGGTGGTCTGCGCGTTTCGGAAGCCGTGCCTCTCGCCGAGCGCGAGCGCCCGATCCCAGGCATCGAGCGCTGCAGCACGTAGATCCTCCGGACAATCTTCCTCGGAAATCCCCTGAGGGAGAACCGTCAACCCTTCGTAGTCCTTGGCCGGCGCATCGTAGGCCGCGCGACGATGGTTTCGGATCACGCGCAGAACGTCTTCACGGTTTTCTTCGAAGCCGGGAAACGGACCGTGTTCTTTGGCCATCTCGGCAGAAGCGGCATAGGCCTCACCGGTCATCAAAGCCGTGATCGCCGCGCAGATCGCTCGACCGCGAGGGGAATCGTAGGGAATGCCCTGGCGCATCAGGATCGTACCCATGTTGGCGTAGCCAAGCCCCAACGTTCGAAAACGATAGCTCAGTTCGGCGATCTTCTTCGACGGATACGCCGCCATCAAGACCGTGATTTCCAAGACGATCGTCCACAAGCGGCTGACGTGACGGAATCCTTCGATATCGAAACGGCCCTGCTCGTCGATGAACTTCGCCAAGTTGATCGATGCGAGATTGCAGGCCGTATCATCGAGAAACATGTACTCGGAGCAGGGGTTGGACGCGTTGATGCGACCGGATGCCGGGCAGGTATGCCACTCGTTGATCGTCGAATCGTATTGCAGGCCGGGGTCGGCACAAGCCCAGGCGGCGTAGGCGATCTTTTCCCAAAGATCGCTCGCCTTGACCGAACGTGCGACCTCGCCGTCGGTGCGGCGCGTCAGATTCCACTCGCCGCCTTTGTCCAGCGCTGCGAAAAAGGCGTTGGGCACACGGATCGAGTTGTTGGAATTCTGTCCGGACACCGTCGAGTAGGCTTCGGAATCCCAGTTCGTATCGTACTCGTCGAAGGGGAATTCCGTATAACCCTGTTCGGCCAAATGCAGTGCGCGGCGGATATAGCTTTCCGGTACGCGCGACGTGCGCGCACGGCGAATGGCGACCTTGAGCGCGTCGTTCGTCTTCGGATCGGCATCGACCTGCTCGTTCGCCGCACCGGAGGCCGCCTTGACGCGCGTGGCCCGCATCACGGAGGTGAGCGCCTCGCGGCAAGCCTTCGAACCGGCAACCAACGCCGCGACTTTCTGTTCTTCAACGACCTTCCAATCGATGAAGTCCTCGATATCGGGATGATCGAGATCGAGGCAAACCATCTTGGCCGCGCGACGCGTGGTTCCACCGGACTTGATGGCCCCGGCCGCCCGATCGCCGATGCGCAAGAAGGACATCAGGCCGGACGAGCGCCCCCCGCCGGAGAGAGGTTCGCCCTCGCCCCGCAAGCTCGAGAAGTTCGACCCGGTCCCCGAACCGTACTTGAACAGCCTCGCCTCCCGAACCCAGAGGTCCATGATGCCGCCCTCTCCCACCAGGTCGTCGGCGACGGACTGGATGAAGCAGGCGTGAGCCTGCGGACGCTCGTAGGCGGTCTTGGTACGGCGGGTTTCGCCGTCGTTCTCTTCGACGTAGTAGTGTCCTTGCGCCGGCCCCGACATCCCATAAGCGAAGGAAAGACCGGTGTTGAACCACTGAGGCGAATTGGGCGCCGTCATCTGATGGGCCAAGGTGTAGCAAATCTCATCGTAGAAGGCGCGGGAGTCCTCTTCGCTGTCGAAATAACCGTAGCGCTTGCCCCAATCCGTCCAGCAGCCCGCAAGGCGATGGAAAACCTCACGTGCATCGTGTTCGGATCCGGTGATCGGCCGCCCGCGATCGTCTTCGAGCGGCTTGCCGTCCGGGCCGGTCTGGGGAACGCCCGCCTTTCGGAAGTACTTCTGCGCCAATACGTCGGTGGCCACCTGCGACCACTCGGAAGGAACCCGCACCCCCTCCTGGCGAAAAACTACGGAGCCGTCGGGATTGCGAATCTCGGACGTTCGGTGGTCGAAATCGAGTCCGGCATAGGGACTTTCATTTTCCTTCGTGAACCGACGGGTAATCCTCACGAACACTCTCCTCCCGAAATCGTTGGTGGCCACGGCAGGCCACGGCGCTTGACGGCAGCCCACATGACGCATCGCCCGCGAAGGACGGAAAGCTGAAGTTCAGCGACTCAGATCGATCAAACCGAGGAGCGCACAAGCGACAGTAGCGGCGAACACGGCACCGACAGTCATTCCCTCAATGGCGGTGTATCTCGCATCAAGGTCTCCCGCACCGGGGCATCTCGTATCAGGGGGCTGCGAACCAAAGCCGAGATGGAGCATGCGACACTTGCCCATCTGTGTCAACAGCGAAACACGGCACAAAATGAACAGGGAGTGGAAACGCTTGACCTACGAGAACTTGTGCAGAAAAAAAAGTATCGCCCCTAGGTATGGGGTCCCACGGATACCGCGGTACTCGATTTAAGCCTCGCCGGAGCCTATGCTCGTGCCATCCTTGGAGAGCGTGATGACCCGCCGAAATCCCTTCCTTCTTGCGATTCTTCTTCTCTTGACGGCCTGGCCGTCGGCCTTGTCTGCACCCTCACCGAGCACGAACGAGGATTCGCCGCAGTCGATGGTGCCCTTGCTGTGGAAGATCGAGGGCGCGACGCCCTCTTATGTCTTCGGAACGATCCACCTTCCCGACCCCCGTCTGCTCGATTGGCCGCCATCGCTGAGCGAAGCCTTCGAGCAAGCCGACGTGCTCTATACGGAGATTCCGCTCGATCTGATGACGCAGACCAAGGCGATGCAGGCGATGATGCTGCCCGGCGAAGAAACTCTGCAAGACCACTTACCGCAAGATCTCTACCGGCGCTTGGCGGCCTACGTCGAAAAGCATGGTCAGACGATCGTCTTCTTGAACAAGTGGAAGATCTGGGCGGCCACCGTTCAGCTCGCGCTGCTCGATCATCTCGAAGCGATGACCCGCTACGACCCGTTGGACCTAGCGCTTTACAAAAAGGCCATGCTCGCCGGCGCGGAAACCGACGCCCTAGAGACCGTACAAGAGCAGATCGCGGTGTTTGAGGGCTTCACCAAACAACAGCAGATCGATCTGCTTCGGGACTCTCTCGATCAGATGGAGCAGGCCGACGCCGAGGGCTTGGGTCCGAGCGAGGCGATGCTGCTTGCATATCTTTCCGGAGACGAGTCCGAGCTTCTGCAAACGATGCACGAATCGCTCGGCTCATCCGACCCCACCTCCGATGAGTTCTACGACCGTCTGATCACGACCCGCAACCACCGCATGGCCGAACGGATCTTGGCGAAAATGGCTTCTAGGGCCGGAAAGGTTCACTTTTTTGCGGTGGGGGCCGGTCATACTGTAGGTGAAGAGGGGGTCGTCGCGCTGCTGAGAAAAGCAGGTCTGACGGTGACGCGCATCGGTCGCTCGGCAAAGACGCCCGCAGCTGCGGCCGGCGGCGCGAAACCGTAGGCGCTCAGCACGCGTGAGCCGCCTCCGAGAGTTCGGCGAGCCACCACGCCGCGGCTTCGCCGAGCCGCTGCTCATCCATCCGTCGTACCGGCGAGACGTTCTTCCATTCCGCTCGCACGACCGACGGAGAAAAAACCGCCGAGAGAATCTCGGCATCGTGCATCTTCCCGTCGGGTAAGGCCACCACCATGCGGAGACGCAGATCCAGCGAGTCGATCTCCTCGCCGTGCAGGGAGAGGATGCGAAGACCGAAGACCTCCCGCGTCAG
>JALUUK010000262.1 GCA_027021395.1 Acidobacteriota bacterium | reverse complement strand
TCGGTAGTACATCAGCGAGCGCTCGATCTCCTGGAAATCGGCGAGTCGACGCTCGGTCGTAGCCAGCAGATCATCATCGCTAGGCAGCCGACGAGGAATCTCTCGCGTCAGAGCTACCGCGCCGGAGGGAGCAAGCAAAGTCAGCACGGTGCGCTCGGCGCCGACATCGGCCCAGAGACATCCGTTCGAAGCGAAGGTCTTGCTCCGTCCCATGATCAAGCCGGCGGGCGTCGTGATGCCATGGACCGAGCACTCCGCCGCGAGCAAAACGCCGATCCAAGTTTCGATCGGCTCGATCGGTAGGTAGATCAGTCCGACTTCGTGACCGACGCCCTTGGTGGATTTCCAGACTCTTCGTGCTTCCAAAAACCCCTCAGGCAGGCTACCGAGCTGCTGCGCTGCTTGAATCGAAATGGCTTCATGGAGTTCTTTCCTGCCCATTTTGGGAAGCGTGAGATGGAGGTGTCGTGCACCCGCCTCGTGAACGACGATGCGGATTTCGCCGCTCATGCCGAGTTCTTCGAGCAGGGGCGGTAGGATGGAGGCGACGTCGTCGAGACTATCGACCTTCCGCTCGGCATGGGCGAGCAAACGCGGCCGCCGCCCCGTGCTCAAGGCCACGGCGCGCACCGCGTCCGGTGCGATCTCCAGACCGATCTTCACACCTCGATGAGGTCGCATTCACTTTCTCCGGAAACCTTATCGGACGGGATCGGACGAGAATGAGACTTCGGTGATAGTTTTCACCGAATCGAAAAGGCGGCGTGTCGGGATCAGAGACTGTCGGCGACGATCCGGCCGGCTTCGAGGGCTTCGGCGGCCAAAGTTTCTATCTGCGCTTCATCGAGACGAAGCGCAAGAGCAGCGGGCGAGGCCGCGATCGCCGAGATCTCCTCGAGCCGTCCGGCAACCGCCAGCGAGGAAGCGATGCGGTCGGTGAGGTGAATCATCGCGGCGGAGGAGCGAGCGTCTTCGGGGGCGGCATCCGGGGCATGCTGATGCCTCACGGCTTCGACCATTACGCGGGGAAGATTCCACTTCTCCAACAAGGCGGCGCCGGCGGTGGGCATCAGGGGTTTCGCGCTCTCGGTGAACAAGGCGATGGAGATCGGCCCGGTCTTCCCGCCGGCTTGGAATTGCAGCGCGGCATCGAGCAAGATCGGCTCTCCTACGGTATGCAGGAGTCCGGCGATGAAGCCTTCTTCAGGCGATAGGTCGATGCGCGAGCCCAACAACTGAGCGGTAGCGGCTCCGAAAACGGATCGCCTCCAGGCCTTGAGCATCGCCAATCGGAAGTCCGAGCACTCCGTCTTGAAGATTTCCTTGCCCGCGGAACCGATGACCACCGCAACGACCATGCCGGCACCGAGTCGCCCGATGGCTTGAGGCAGGCTGCGGATTTCCGAAAGTCCTGCGTACATGGCGGAATTGGCCATTTTCAATATGCGTGCCGCGAGGCCGGGATCGACTTCGATGATCGCGGCAAGGTCGTTGGCATTGGATGAGGCCTGAGTCGCGGCTTCGCGGACGCGAGTACCTAGATCCGGCAGTACCGGCAGCTTGAGCCGGCCATCTCGGATGGTTTCTTCGAAGAGTTCTCGAAGCTTTTCGACGCTTAGACCCTGTGTTTCGACACTCGCCATGAATCGACCTCGCAGGCTCTTCGCATGCGTTCGTTGCCAAGGAACGAAGCAGCACGCCCGACACGCGCACGGAACAAACATTAGAAGGAGCCGTAACGTGTGTCCAGAATAATCAGCAAGAGAAAACGGCCGAAAGATCGACGCGATGGAATTCCGAAACACCATCGTTTCGGATCGGCACGTCGTGGAAAGTTCGTTTATCCTCCTGTGTGGTTTCGCCCGATCCTGACTCGGGGATTCCCCGATTCGGCGCATGGCCGGCATGCCATGCACCAGGAGAACACCGATGATCAAGTCCTCGCTTCGTTTCTTCGCGGTACTCTCGTTGGCGGTGTTGCCGCCGTTTGCGACGGGGGAAGAGTCGTCTCCGCTTCGGCGCACGCTCAGCCTCGACTATGCGCCGGGCACCTCGACGCAGGTCGAGATCCAGGTCGGCGATCTGCGCGTCTCTCAATTCGGAATCAAGCGCGACGCAGGGCCGCTGATTCAATTCGTAGAGACGCCCCGCGGAGCGAAAAGTCGTTGGTCTTGGACCAGCTACTCGCTCTTCGTCGAAAACCCCACCGCCAAGCGTGCAAGAGTCGGCGCGAAGGTAAGACTTCTCGATGGCAACGGGGCCGTCGTCGACGAATTCGAGTTTTCGGGAACGATTTGGCGCGGGCGTTCGAAGACCATCGATCTCAAGCGACTGACGCTCAACTATGCCATTCCGTTGATCAAGAAGGTCGAAATCGAGATCTCGGCTTCGCCATGACCCGAAAATAGCGGGCAGGCGCGATGGAAGCAGATAGCTGGGAAGACCGGCGCAGCGCCGAGATCTACGCTGAAATCGTTCGGCGGGGCACCCTCTATCGAGACCTCGCCGCACGTCTGGTCGCTCTCGCTCAGCCGTGCGAGCACGACGTCGTTCTCGATCTTGCGACGGGTACCGGGATCGTGATCGAAAATGTGCTCGCTCGCGCGCGAAGCGCTCCTCAGCTCGTCGGTCTCGACCGATCGAGAGCGATGCTGCATGTCGCGCGGCAAGCGATTCCGTTCCAAGAGGTGACGTGGCTTCGGGCGGATCCCGCAGCCCTACCGCTGGTCGATGCATCCGCCACGTTGCTTTTTTCGAGTGCCGCCTTTTGGCATTTTCCTAGGCGCCGCGAAGTTCTTGCCGAAGCAGCCCGCGTGTTGCGGCCCGGCGGTCGACTGGCCTTCAATCTTCCCTCGGCCCAACTCGTCGACGAGAGGGATGACGAGATCTTGCCGATTCA
>JALUUK010000261.1 GCA_027021395.1 Acidobacteriota bacterium | reverse complement strand
ACGCTCTCTCCGCGCATCCCCGTCGCCTCTGCGGGCTATGCGCTGAATGCGGGCCGACTCGAAGGCCGCGCTGCCCAAGAGTTCCTCGACACATCCACAACGCAACAAAGCAAAGCGAGCCGGCTCACCATCGACGCCACCGGGCAACAGACGTTCGGGATCGAGAGCTACGGCGATACGGGCGGCGGCTACTTCGTCGACAGCGACCAAAGCGGCTACGCCAACGTCGGCATCGGCGACCGCGGAATCGAAGGTTTCGGCACCGAGGCGGGCGGCTACTTCCAGGACACCAACAGCTCCGGATACGCCTACGTCGGCAACGGCGACAACGGAATCCGCGCCTACGGAAACTACACGGGCGGCTACTTCAAGGACCTAGACAGCACGGGCTATGCATATGTCGGCTTCGGGGACGACGGAATCCGCGCCTACGGCAGCAACAGGGGCGCCTATTTCGCCGACAGCGACCAAAGCGGCTACGCCAACGTCGGCATCGGCGACCGTGGAATCGAAGGTTTCGGCACCGAGGCGGGCGGCTACTTCGAGGACAGCGACCAAGGCGGCTACGCCTACGTCGGCGTCTACGACTACGGGATCCGCGCCTTTGGAAACTTCACAGGCGGCTATTTCGTGGACTTGGACAACTCCGGATACTCCTACGTCGCCCGGGGAGACGGTGGAATCTTGGGCTACGGCAACTCTTTTGGCGGGTACTTCTACGACCGGGACAGTGGAGCTTCCCTTTATGCCGGCAGCGGCTCTTCAAGCACCAGCGGCAACGGAGCGAAGAACTTCGTGCAGAACCATCCCTACGAACCGTCGCGCAAGATCGTTTACACCTCTCTCGAAGGCAATGAGGCAGGTACCTACACCCGTGGTAGCGCTCGCCTCGAAGACGGGCGGGCGGTGATTGCGCTCGACGAAACCTTCGCCTGGGTGACCAATCCGGACATCGGCCTGACCGCGCACGTGACGGCTCGTTCTCCCGAATCGGTGGTCTACGTCGAGTCGGTGACGACGGAGGAAATCGTGGTGCGATCCCTCCAGGGCTTTGCCGCCGATGCGGCCTTCGACTATGTCGTCTACGGCCTGCGTATCGGTTTCGAAGAGATCCCGGTGGTTCAGCCGAAGCGCGAGGACGAAGACGCACCGATCCCGTCGATGGCCTCGCACCGGGAGTTGCTCGCCGAGCAGCCGGAACTGCGTGCCACGACACCTCTCGAGCGTTTCCGCCTGATGAGTGCGCGGGTCGAAGGAATCGACGCGGCGACGATCGACCTCTCGCGCGCGCAGGCGCTCGTCGCGGCGATCCACGAGTTCGACCCAGAGACCGACATCGTCGAGCGGCTCGACTCCATGCCGGACCTAGAAGACCAGTCGGCAAGTTCCGCTGAAGAGGCGATGAGCGAATCGACGACCGGGCGAGAGGATCGCGGAGTGCCGAATGGCGTCGGTGCGCCGGAGCGCGCAGGCGCATCGACGCTCGTCGCCTCCGGTGCGGGCTCGTCGGAAGCACAGGCGCAACTCCCCCCGGGCGCGGTAGCGATGACGATCACCGGCTCAGCGGCTCCGGGCGACCTGCTCGTGCTCGACTCCGAACGGCCCGGTACGTTGCGCGTGGCGGATGCGCTGCTCGACCCCAACGTCGTCGGCGTTGCGGCAGGCGGGGCGCAGGAAGCCGCGGACGGCACGTTCGAGGTGCCGGTATTCGTATCGGGTGTCGCGGAAGTCGCGGTCGACGCCGGCTACGGCGCGATTCGCCCCGGAGACCTGCTCGTCTCGTCGACCACAGCGGGCCACGCGATGCGCGCACTAGAAGTCGTACCCGGCACGATCATCGGCAAGGCGCTCGACGCGCTCGAGATGGGAACCGGAACGATCCGCGTGCTGATCATGGCCCGATGACGCACACCGCCAAGCCGAGTGTAACGTTTCGGCAATCCGGTGGACTTATTGAGGAAAGAAGGCTCCAGACACCAAGGTCGGCGGCGAGGCCGAGAAGACTCCGCATCGCGCAGGAGAGCCGAGAAGCACCGGGCATGCGACCGGCACTTCGACCTTGCAAGGATCGACGAAGATCCGAGTGGACCGAGGAAGGAGAAGCATCCGATGCGCCACATCATCTCGACAATGATCTGTCTCGTCACCGCGAGCGTCCCACTTTTTGCTCAACAGAGCGCGAGCTATCGCATGGATGAGCACGTCTTCAATCAAGGAGGGCATCCCTCCGACGGCATGACGGTGGGCTCTGCAAGCTTTCGCATCTCGCTCGACAGTCTCGGCGAAGGGGTCGTGCGAAGCGGACTGTCTTCTTCCACCTACCGGATGGACGCTTCGTTCGCAAGCGCCTACCCGCCGCCGGGTGAAGTTCTCGGACTGCGCTTCTTGGACCAAGAGACCCTGACCTGGAATCCCGAGCCCTCCATCGGCGTCTATGCGGTCTACCGCGACACGCTCGCCACGATTTCCTCGGGCCAGTACGGCTCGTGCTGGCGACAGGACGTGGCCGACGAATCCGTCGTGGATACCGACCCGATCGGGGCGGGAGATGGGTTTTTCTATCTCGTGACGGCGAAGAATCGATTGGAAGAAGAAGGAAGCAAAGGTCGCGACAGCTCGGGTACGCAGCGCGCGGGCAACGCTTGCCCATGACCCACCACGACCACGGACTACGACCACGCGCCGAAAGCGTGTCCCACGACCAAGAACGAAGTACGAAAGGAGCCGTAGCCATGAAGCGTTCGGAAATCGCGATCGTTCTCGTTCTCATCCTTGGATTCGTCGGATTCACCGCGCAGGGCGCGCCACCGCCGGATCGCATGAATTACCAGGGCGTGCTGCGCGATGCAGCGGACGCGCCGCTCGACGGCAGCTACGACATGGTCTTCCGCTTCTGGAGCGC
>JALUUK010000260.1 GCA_027021395.1 Acidobacteriota bacterium | reverse complement strand
AGTGGGTACCGATTCTTCCTCGAGCGACGGTGCAAGGTACGCGGCGCCTGTGGCTGTGTTCGGGACCTCGCGGCGAGATCTGGGCGACGGGCTTCAATCGAGCCATCCACCGCGGACATCGCGCGCCGAACGAAACGAAATGGCATTGGACTCGCTTCGAAGCGCCCGAGGGGTTCCAGCCGCGCAAAGTCCTCCCCGGTGCGCACGGCGAAGTGTATGTCATCGGGGAGTGGGATTTCCCTTCGGGATCGACCGTGCTGCTTTTTCGAGAGGCCGACGGCGAGTGGATCGACCTCGAGCCTCCGAGCCTAGGAGCCATCAACGATATCGCCGTCACCGAGAGCGGGACCGTCTGGGTGACCGGACATTGGCGAAACGTTCATTACCTCGCCCCGGACGGAAAGTGGGTGCGGGAAGTGACCCCGCTTCCGCTACACAATACCGGGATCAAGATCTTCGATGACGGCAGCGGCTGGATGACGGCGCATAGCCAAGACTACGCAGCGCTCTACCATCGTAAGGACGGTCGTTGGCGGGTTGCGGCCAAATCGAAGTCCGGAGGCGATTCCCCTCTCGCGGGCGCCACGAAAGAGGTTGCGCTCTTTCGCACCGGAGACACGCTGAGCTTCGTCACGAGGCCCGACCTCGCAAATGATCTCCCGCCCCGAGAGCCGATAGAAAACACCCGGGGAGCGATCACCTTCTCGTCTTTGGAGACGGGGTACAAGATGGAGCAGAACGAGGTTTTTCGCCTGCAAGATGGCCGGTGGCGAAAGCTGCGAATCGTTCGTGCGATGCAGGCGCACAACCTCTTCGACCTCGGCCGCCACGGGCTCTTTGCAACGGGCCGAGACGGGCGACTTCTTCAACTTCAAGAAGCGACGCACTCGATACGGGATGATCTGCTATCGAAAAGCTTTCTCGGGGAAAGACCTCTCTCCGAGATGCAGACCGGACGATTCTACGGGTTGAGCGTTCTGCGCATGGCTGCACGTGATCATCTCTACCTGGTGAACCACGTGGGCCCCAACTTGGTGATTCCCCTGTCGAGCGCCGAGTCCGAACCGATGGTCTTTGAAGCCGTACGGTCGGTTTCCGACCGATTGGGCATCACGGGAGAAGAAACGCGCAACACCTGGATGGATCTATACGACACCTCCGCCGTCGTGGCCGACCTCAACGCAGACGGAAGAGAAGACATCTTCGTAGTCAACATGTACGACGAAGACGTGCTCTATCGCAACGTACGGGATCGGCATTTCGTTTCCTGGCAAAACGAATCGAAAGCGGGCGGCGCGAAATCGGATATGACGACCGGTGCCTGCGCGCTCGATGCCGACGGCGATGGCGATCTAGACCTCTACGTCACGTCGATCTTTGCGCCCGACAGGTTGCTCTTGAACAACGGTGCGGCGTCGTTCATCGATGCTACCGACCGATCCGGTATGCGCCCGACGGATGCGGGCGAAGCGCCGAGATGCGTCGATCTCGATGGCGATGGCGATGCAGATATCGTGGTGACGACTTTCGGCCGTGGTTTGCTGATTCACGAGAACCTCGGCAGCGCGGATCGTGAGCCGCGCTTTAGGACGCATACGCTCTTCGCCGACTTCGAGAACCCGGATGCGGGTGCTTCCCTATCGACCGTGTATTCGGCCGGCATCGCGGCGGCAGACCTAGATGCCGACGGCCTCCCGGAGATTCTGCTTGCGACTCCGGTCGGTTGCGATCGTTTGCTCTGGAATCGCGGCGAGATGACGTTCAAGGACCGTTCCGATCTGCTCCCACCGAACAAACCCTGCTCGGAGACGACCGGTGCGGAGTTCTTGGATGTCGATCTCGATGGCGATCTCGACCTGCTGTTGACCGGGAAAGGAGGCCTGCGGCTCTACGAAAATGATGACGGACGTTTTTCCTGGAGCGAACCGGCGCGCTGGAGAGTCAACGGGAGGCCTGCGGAACACATGGTCCGTGGTGCCGTCGCCACGGATGTCGACCTCGACGGCGATCTGGATCTCTTCTACGGCTTCGATTCCGGAAGTCCCGTACGGCGCGAGAACCGAACGAACGGCGATCGCTTCATCGAGATCACCATCGATGGACCGGCGGCCAATCGCAGCGCCATCGGCGCAACCGTTCGACTCTATCCCGAGGGCAAGGCGGGGATCTCGGAAGAAATGATCGCTTGGCGTACGGTGCCCCCAGCCGGCGGTTATCACTCGCAAGGCCGCCGGCATGCGCACTTCGGTGGAGTCGAACCCGGACGTGCCTACGACCTCGTCGTCGATCTCCCCGGAGCTGAGCGCCGCGTCGTCCGCGGTATCGTGGCGCCGCATATCGGACGTGTTGCGCTCTCTGCGGATCGTTTGATGGGAACGGCGCTGCTTTGGCGCGCGACACATTTCTTAGGCGACCCGTGGCACCGCTTGTGGGTCATGGCCGTCTGCTCGCTCGTGGTGGCACTGATCGCTTTCGGTTGGCTGCTCTTCGCGGGCTTGCTGCCCCGCTCGGTGTGGCTGGCGGTGTTTTCCTCGATTCCGTTCAGTTTTGTCTTGCTGATCGCCGCACCCGTCGATCCCGGGTCCATGGCGATCCTGGTGTCCATCTCGCTGCCGCTCCTCTTCGGCATCTTGACGATTGCTCTATTGCGCGCCCGCGCCGTCGCCAAACCGCTACCGGAGTTGCTCGTCGAACTCGACTTGGCGCTCCGCGCTTTTCAGCACAACCAGACACCGCGCAAGGTCGCCGATCGCCTTCGTTTCGTGCTGGAAAACATGACAGATCGCCCGGTTGAATCGGGCACGAAACACTCCCGCTTTTTCGCGGAAAGTCTCTCGGCGCATCGCGCCATCGTTCTGCCCGAATTGACGTCCATCGCGCGCCTAGCACGCGCGGCGTCGCTACT
>JALUUK010000259.1 GCA_027021395.1 Acidobacteriota bacterium | reverse complement strand
TGTTGTTTCCGCCGACGAAGGGTGGCCGGCCTTCGCGTCCGTTGCCGGATATGGCCTGGATTCACCGTGAGTTGAAGCGTCCCGGCGTCACGCTTCTGCTGCTGTAGATAGAACACCTCGAAGCGCATCCCCCGGTAGGGATGGCGGCCCAAATGGGGACCGTGGGGCTAGCCGCGAGCCGTTTTTTCGGCATTTTTTCTGCCGCACAGGCACCCGGGAGTCTGCGAACTCGGGAAAAGCAGTCTAAGATATTACTCGGCGGACGTTTGGGGTCTCGGCTTCCGCACGGCAAATCGCATACCGGAATCGACCCTAGGAAATGGACTCATGAAACGGCTCCCCCACTGCCCCCGACCGGCCCTCGTTCTAGCGCTCGCCTTCGCTGCGGCAGCTCTCTTTGGCTGCGAGGGGGGACATGAACGCTACCCCGTGCGCACCGTCGTGATCGAAGGCATCGTCGTTCCGGGAAAGACCTTTCGCCTCGATCGCGTCGATCCCAAGAACCTAGAAAGCGAAGAACGCGGCCTCCCGGCGGTGGTCCGCGTGCAGAATGCCGAAGGTCTCGTCGTCGAATCCGCAAGCGATGACGACGGCCGCTTCCGGGTCGGGCCGATTGCCATCGGTCGGCGCGAGGGGGATATCCTGACCGTGACCTCGCCGAGCACGCGGACTTTGCACCAGAGCTTCCTTTTCGCCTCGGAAGTCGCCGAGGCCGCTCCCGGAGAAATCACGACCCTGCGGCGGAAAATCACCCTCCCCCCGGTCCTGCGCACCGACGGCCCGATGACTCGAAGCGAATAAAGTTGCTGCGCGATGGAGTGGGTGCGCGTATAGTTAGCCCTCGTCTGGCCCCGCAACGGGGTCCGGGTTTCGGACCCGTTGTGCGGCACGGCGGACTCCCCCAGCATCTCGGTCACGCATTTTCTTCGAGGGGCGGGGCCTGACCGGTCGCGAGCCATCGACCGACACGACCCGGGCGGGCTTCGGCCTCCCGGACCTGCCGGGGGTGCTCAGTCGGGAATCCGCCGCGGGCTCCATTGCCGTTACGATCATTCGGCGTGGGAAGGCAAGCCCCGATCGGCTGCCTAGAACCGTGCCACTCATCGCGAGTGCGGTGTTGGAACCGCCTCGCCGACGGATGAATGCCATGTTAGAGGTTTCCAAGATCCGAAACATCGGAATTTCCGCACACATCGACTCGGGGAAAACCACGCTCACCGAGCGTGTCCTGTTCTATGCCTCGAAGATTCACGCCATTCACGACGTCAAGGGCAAAGATGGCGTCGGCGCGACGATGGACCACATGGAACTCGAGCGCGAAAGAGGCATTACGATCACCTCCGCTGCGACGAACGTGTCCTGGAACGAGCACGACATCAACATCATCGACACTCCCGGGCACGTCGACTTCACGATCGAGGTCGAGCGCGCGCTGCGCGTGCTCGATGGTGCCGTCCTGGTGCTGTGCTCGGTTGCCGGAGTTCAGTCGCAGTCCATCACCGTCGATCGCCAGATGAAGCGCTACAACGTTCCGCGTATTGCCTTCGTCAACAAGTGCGATCGCCAGGGGGCGAACCCCGAACGTGTGGCCAAGAGCCTCGGTGAAAAGCTCGGTCATACTCCGGTGCTGCTGCAAATTCCCATCGGACTCGAAGCAAAGTTCGAAGGGGTCGTCGACCTGATCGAGATGAAGGCCATCTACTTCGATGGACCCAATGGCGAGACGCTGCGCTACGAGGAAATCCCGGCGGAACTCAAAGCCGACGCCGAGGATCGTCGAGCGGAAATGATCGACACGCTCTCGATGGTATCCGACGAACTGATGGAGGCGGCTCTCGAAGATGCCGTAACGCCCGAGATGATCCATGACGCGCTCTATCGCGGTACGCTGAGCTTGGAGATCACTCCCGTCATGATGGGCTCGGCCTACAAGAACAAGGGTGTGCAGCCGCTGCTCGATGCCGTCGTTCGCTACCTCCCGTCCCCGGAGATCGTCGCGCCTGTCGCACTCGACCTCGAGAACGACGAGAAAGAGGTTCATCTCGTACCCTCTCCGGAACACCCCGCCGTGGCCTTGGCATTCAAGCTCGAAGACGGGCGCTATGGTCAGCTGACCTATGTAAGGATCTACCAAGGAAAGCTCGAGAAGGGCTGCACGCTGACCAACACCCGTACCAATCGCCGCATCAAACTCGGGCGCTTGGTGCGCGTGCACGCCGACTCGATGGAAGACATCACGGTGGCCGGCGCCGGCGACATCGTCGGCCTCTTCGGAGTCGACTGTCATTCCGGCGACACCTTCTGTGAAGGCGACAGCCGTTTTGCCATGACCTCGATGCATGTCCCCGACTCGGTGATCAGCCTGAGCATCACCCCCAAAGACAACAAGGCGCAGGAACGCCTCGCCAAGGCACTCGCTCGATTCGCCAAGGAAGACCCGACCTTCCGCGTCGGAAGCGATGAGGAAAGCGGCGAAACGATCATCTCCGGCATGGGAGAATTGCACCTCGATGTCTACGTCGAGCGCATGCGGCGCGAGTATCAGGCAGAGGTGGAAACCGGGCATCCTCAGGTGGCCTACCGCGAAGCGATCTCTCGCAAGGCCGAATACTCCTACGTTCACAAGAAGCAGACGGGCGGCTCCGGACAATACGCGAAGATCGAGGGCTACATCGAGCCCAACGAGGAGAGCGATTTCGAATTCGTCAACAACATCAAAGGCGGCGTGATCCCCACCGAATACATTCCGGCTTGCGAAAAGGGTTTCATCTCGGCCACGGCAAAAGGCTCCCTGATCGGCTCGAAAGTCGTCGATATGCGCGTCGTGCTCAACGACGGCGGATTCCATGCCGTCGATTCTTCGGACATGGCTTTCCAAACAGCCTGTCGCGCGGCCTTCCGCGAAGCC
>JALUUK010000258.1 GCA_027021395.1 Acidobacteriota bacterium | reverse complement strand
CGAAATCATCGTGACCGAAAGTCTCGATGCGATTCCGGCACCGGAGGGGTCGCTTCGCTGGGCGTTGGAGAAATCGGAATCGAACGGCGAGGCCGATACGATCCTTTTCGCCATCGACGTCGATCGGATTTTCCTCGTGGCCCCATTGCCGACATTGACGGAGGGCGGAACCGCCATCGGGCGCGCACTCGATTCGGATGGAGCGGGAGTGGAGGGAGCCCCGCTGACGCTCGACGGCGACGGCAAAGTCGAGTATGCGTTCGAGATCGTCTCTGCGGGCAATACCATCGCCGAACTTGGGTTCGAAGGATTTACGGGTGGCGAGATCATTCGTCTGCTTGGCGAAGGGGCGGTGGACAATCGCGTCGTCGCCTGCGTCTTCCTTTCGTGGGCGGGGCCCGGAGTCGATCCGCGCTCGGCGCTTCGTCTTGCCGAGGGAGGTCCGGGGCAACCGGGAGTTCCCAGCCGCACCAAGATCCAGCGCAATTCCTTCTACGGCTTTGACCGCGCGATCGATTTCGAAGCACCGGTCGTCTCGATTCCACCGATCGCGCATAGCGCACAGATCATCAGCAATCGCTTTGGATCGGAGACTCCGGAAGATCCTTCCAGAGGAAACTCTTACGACATCTACTCCAATGGAACGGGCGGTGGCTTGGTCATCCGCAAGAATGTCTTCAACGGTCCGGGAGTCACGGCGATAAGGCTTGCCGACGGCGCGGAAACGAATACGATCCATCACAACCGCATCGGATACCGAGGTGTCGATGGGACGCCCTGTCAGGGATATTCTGCGCCGGGAATCGAGCTTTCCCGAATGCCGCGAACTTCCATGGAGTCCAATCGATTCGTCTGTGTGGAAGTCGGTATTTCAGCCCTCGAAAGTCGCGATCTCTTCATCAATCAGAACCATTTCGACGCGACCCTGATTCCGGCCGGAGCGGCGAGGGTCGCCATCGACATCAACGACTGCACGGGAACGATTCGCCGAAATACGATCGTTGCGTACGCGGAAGGAATTCGCGCAGCGCTCATGGAAGGAAATGGGGATCTCGTCTATTCCTGCAATCAGATGAGCGGCGATGAGCTGATCGAGCCGATCGTCGAGACGACCTTTCTTGCGGAACCGCCCGTGCTGGACTTCAGCAATCTGCTCGACGTGCGCGGAACGGTGCTCGATGGAAGCCACGGCTGGGTCGAAATTTTCGGAAGCGACGACGGGATCGCGATCTCCGCCTTCCAAGGGGCCGGCGATGCGGGAGGCATCGACCCGGGCTTTAGACACAGGCTGCCCGTGCTCAATCTGCGGATGGAAGAAGGAGCCGCGCCGGGTGCGGTTCGACTCTTCTTCGATGCGACCGATCCGGCGCAACACAGGGGATCGAGAACCCGTCTCGACATGCGTGACTCCTCATCGTTGTCGCCCGGATTCGTCGCCGAACCAACGCCGATCGTCTACGACCTCGTTCGAGGAGACGCTTCCGAACTCGTTGAAACGGGAGACGGCAATGTGAGCCTCGGGGCGGTCGATTGCATCGCGCGCGGCCTCATCGCGGCCGACTTGCCGGTGGTCGACGAGGCGCTTCCTTCGCCCGGAGCGGCCTTCTTCTACGTCGCGCGCAAGCGCCTCGATGTCGAGGCGGGAACCTACGATGCAGCGATCTGCGGCACGGAACTCGACCGAGCGCTCGGCGAGCGCCTTCCCCGCGAAGGAGACTGCCCGCCGGCCGGCTAGAAGTCCGTGCAGCACCAAGTCCATGCCCGGATCCACCGCGCATTGCAGTCAGTGAGTCCTCGGTTCGCGGCGGTTCCGGGCTCGGTGAAACGACTTCCCGCTTCGGTCGAAAAATGCGCTTCTGACCGCGTGCGATCTGACGTAGTATGGCGCGATGATGGACCGATACTTCGCGGTTTTGGTGGCGATCATGGTCGCCGCAGCCGGGGCCGGAATCGCGCAGGAAGAGAAGACTCCAGCCGAGGAAAAGGAGCCTCGCGACAGCGATGTCCACGAAGAGGTCGTGATTTCGGCGTCCTCGACCTCGGATGATCCAAGCGATGCGCCGGCTGCGGTCGACGTCATCGACGCGGAGACCCTCGAGAACATTCCGGCGGATACGGTCGTCGATCAGCTTCGGCGGGTTCCGGGAATCAACGTCGTTCAGTTTTCGGCTCGCGACATCAATCTCTCTTCGCGCTCGTCATCGGGTCAAGCGAACAACACGACGCTGGCTCTTAGCGATGGGCGGACGCTCTATCAGGATTTTCTCGGTTTCGTGATGTGGGAGTTCGCGCCGACCGATCCCGACCTCATCGATCGGATCGAGGTCGTCCGAGGACCGGCTTCTTCCCTTTGGGGCGCAAATGCAGTGGGGGGGCTGGTGCACATCATCTCGAAGTCCCCGCACGATACGACGGGAGGCACGTTGGTGACCGAGGCGGCGAGCTACGGTACGCGCTCCGTCCGTGGGCATCACTCCTTCCGCAAGGGGCCCTGGGCGATGCGCGTTTCCGGCGGAGTCTACAAGGCCGACCCTTTCCCGCGACCACAGTTGATCACCAACGTCTTCGGTGAGGCGATCGATCCGGATCTCGGAATCGTCGAAGAAGGCGCGCTCGATGCGGGGACCGATCAGCCGCGACTCGATCTTCGAGCGGATTGGCGCGGGGACGGCAAGACTTGGATTCTCCAAGGGGGATGGGCTCGGACGAGAGGACGGCTGGCGACCGGGCTCGGTCCGTTCGACATTCGCCCGCAAACCGCGATGAGCTACGCGCAGGCACGATTCCGGCAAGGACCGACCGAGGTGCAGGCCTATTTCAACTTCATGGACGGCGATGCGACGAATCTGATCAACGGAATTCCCTTCGGCTTCACCTCGGCATCGACCAACCTCTCCGTGAGATCGCGCAA
>JALUUK010000257.1 GCA_027021395.1 Acidobacteriota bacterium | reverse complement strand
GGTAACGGGTTTCGGTCGTCTTCCATTCTCTCTTTCCTCCATTCTCGTGCCGGCCGAAAAACCGGCTGGGACCATGATAGGCGGTTCTCTCGGGAATCACTATCCCATGGTGCTCTCCGGTTCGAGGGTGCCTCTTCAGCATTCCTCGAGCAAGAAAGCGTATTCGAGAGCTTTTTCCTTCAGATAGTCGTAGCGGCCCGAGGCCCCGGAGTGGCCCGAGTCCATGTTCGTCTTGAGCAGAAGCACGTTTTGGTCCGTTTTGGTGGCCCGCAGACGCGCGACCCACTTGGCCGGTTCCCAATAGGAAACACGAGGATCGTATAGTCCTGCGGTCACCAACATCTTCGGATAGCACACGGGGCGAACGTTGTCGTAAGGGGAGTAGGACTTGATATACGCGTAGTCCTCCGGATCATTCGGATTGCCCCACTCCTCCCATTCGATCACCGTCAGGGGAAGCGATTCATCGAGCATCGTCGTCAGCACATCAACGAAGGGGACCGCCGCGATGACTTTGGCGAAGAGTTCCGGCCGCGCGTTGATCACCGCCCCCATCAACAACCCTCCCGCACTGCCGCCGCTGATCGCTAGGCGTCGGCGCGAGACCCAACCGGCTTCCATCAAGTACTCGGCACAGGCGATAAAATCATTGAAGCTGTTCTTCTTGCGGCGCAGCTTTCCAGCCTCGTACCATGCGCGGCCAAGCTCGTCTCCCCCGCGGATGTGAGCGATGGCGATCGCGTAGCCTCGATCGAGCAATGTCAAACGCAGCGATGAGAACTCGGCATCATATCCGATGCCGTAGGCCCCATAACCGGTCAGCAATAGCGCACCCTGACCGTCTTTGGCGAAGTCCTTGCGATGCACCAGAGAGATTGGAATGCGCGTGCCGTCGGGTGCCGTCGCGAATTCCCGCAAACATACATAGTGAGCAGGGTCGTAGCCCCCCAGAACTTCCTGTCGTTTGAGCAGCGTCTTGCTGCGAGAATCGATGGCGTACTCGAAGACCGAGTCGGGGGTCACGAGAGAGCCGTAATGAAATCGAAAGGTCCTCGTTGCAAACTCCGGGTTGCGGCCGCTCGACACCGAATAGATCGGGTCGGGAAAAGCGATGAGATGCTCGTCTCCATCGGCAAACTCTCGTACGACGACACGCTGCAACCCATCCTTGCGCTCGAAGCGCACGGAGTGCTCGGCGAAAACCTCGACGCCCTCGAGGTAGACATCCTCTCGATGAGCGATGATCTCCTGCCAGCAGGCGCGCTCAGGACGCTCGATGGGAGTCTTCATCCAGCGAAAGTTCTTCGCCTGCCAATTGGTCAGGATATAGAAGGAATCGCCTCGATGATCGAGCGAGTACTCGACGCCTTGCTCACGAGCCGCCACGAGGCGAGGATCCGCCGTATCGTCGTCGGCATCGAAGAACCAGACTTCCGAAGTCGTATGAGAGCCGAGGTGAATGAGAATGAATCGCTCGCTGCGCGATACGCCGACGCCGACGAAGAAGCTGCCGTCGGCTTCTTCGAAGATCACGGAATCGGTCTCGACCTCGCTGCCGAGACGATGACGATGCACTCGGTAGGGTCTTAGCGTGGCATCGAGCGTGCAGTAGTAGATCGTACGGCTGTCACGACACCACGCCAACGAGCGGCCGGTGCCTTCGACGCGATCGTCGAGGTGCTCGCCGTTTTGTAGATCCTTGATCCGCAACGTGTACTTTTCCGAGCCGTCGAGATCGACGCCATAGGCCAAGAGCCGGTGATCGGGACTGACCTTCATCGCACCCACGCGAAAGAAGGCCTTCCCCTGCGCTTCCTCGTTCTGGTCGAGAAGAACCTCTTCCGGCTCGTCGAGCGAGCCCCTCTTTCGACAGAAGATCGGATACTGCAAACCTTTGACCTGGCGGTTGTAGTAGAAGTAGTCGCCCTTCTTGACGGGAACCGAGAGGTCTGTTTCTTTGATGCGCGAGAGCATCTCGTCGTAGAGTTTCTGCTGGAATTCCTCGGTATGTTTCATCCGCGCCGCAGTGTAGGCGTTTTCTTCCTCGAGATAGCGTATGACGTCGGGGTCCTCTCGTCGGCGAAGCCAGTGATACTCATCGACTCGCCGATCGCCATGCATCTCGTGAACATGCTCGCGCCTCTTTGCTCGCGGAGCGCTTTCTTCCATGCTCGCCTTCACTGAAGATCTCCTTCGGACTCGTCGCGCACGCCGGTAGGTTCGAAACCGGCAACGCCGGGGAGCCTACGATGATCCCACACTCGCCGATTGTCGAGAAGATTGTCAGGCCGGGATGGGCGGGGCAAGATGCCTCGATGCGCTCGTCTACCGGCGAAAACGACAAACGCTTCGCCGACGGCTCTACGCCTCGGGCGCTTGCGGTGCGCGCACTCGGCGACGCGGCCGCTGTCGGAGCCGTCATCGGCGGGGCCGTCGCGCTGAACCTGGCTTTCGGCGGCGGTGACATAGCCGTTGGTCGTTTTGATCGTCTTATGATGGCCGCCACGGTGGTGGCCGCTTATCTGCTCGGGACGGTGATCCTCGCGCTGCCGCTGACTCTTTCCGTGCTGCTTGGCGCGCGTTGGGCCGTTCTTCCCGCCTCGCTGGCCGGTGGATGGATAGCGGCGCGCTGGGCACGCGCCTTGTGGGGAAGCGCACACGACGAGTGGGTCGGAGCGCTGATGGCGCTTCTGCTGGCACTCGGACTCGCCCTTCGGCATCGCTTCGGGCAGACCTCGCCGCGGGCGCCGTTGCGCCTTCTCGTCGCCGTCGTGCTTTCCGCGCTGCAGCTCGGGTTGGCCGCGCTGACGAGACCCGAGGCGCTCGATGCGCGCACTCCGGAGATGCGGCGCGCAGAACGGGCGTCTGGATCTCTCCGGCAGGACATTCGACCCGCGCCGCCGCCAAGCACCGAAGTCTTGCCCGGACCGAAACCACGAAACGTGATCGTCATCGTAATCGACACCCTTCGCGCCGATCATCTCTCGGCCTACGGCTATCCTCTCGAGACCACTCCGTCGCTCGATCGCATCGCCGACGAGGGCATGCTCTTCGAAAGCCATTGGGTCCAACGCCCGAAAACCAGTCCTTCGGTCGCGTCGATCTTGACCGGCAGATATCCGCATGCTCATCGCGTCCTCAAAGTGCGATCCCGGCTACCTGAAGAGGCGATGACGCTCGCCGAAGTCGTGCAAAGCCACGGAATGCAAACGGCGGGTTTCGTCGCCAATCCCAATCTCTTCGAGATCTTCAATTTTCACCAGGGCTTCGATTCCTACTCCGAGATCGGTAGCTGGAAGGGCGACAACCATGCGGCCATCGTCAACCAATCCGCAATGAGATGGCTCGAAACGCGGCATGAAGAACCCTTCTTCGCCTACATCCACTACATCGACCCCCACACTCCGTACGACCCCCCGAAAGAATACAAAGGTCGTTTCGAAGGTCTGCCGTACTACGAGCGCTTCGCAGCGATCGACGTCTCGATCGGCACGAAGAACATCGGCTCGATCCCGCACAAGATCGCCATCGAAAATCTTTCGACCGATGTCGGTCTCTATGTCGCGCGCTACGATGAAGAAATCGCCTACGTCGACCGGGAAATCGGCAAACTCATGCGCTTTCTCGAAGATCTCGGCCGACGGGATGACACGTTGTTGATCGTCACCTCCGACCACGGCGAAACGATGGCGGAGCGAGGAGTCTTCTTCAATCACGGCCTATTCGCCACTGAAAACCAGGTTCACGTCCCCTTGATCATGAGCTTTCCGCCGTGGAGCAGCGGACGAAAAACGATCGACGTCCCCACGGAATCAATCGATATCTTTCCTACCGTCCTCGACGCGCTCGCTTTGCCGAAACCATCCGGAATCGACGGACGGTCGATGCTACCTCTCATGAGAGAACCCGCGCGAGCGGAAGAGCAGCGCGGGAACCGCGTCTTCGCCGAAGCGGGCCAATCCCGCACTCGCTTCGTTGGAGCCATGCGCGAGGGACGATGGAAGGTGCACTACCGCCCAAGGGGCTACGATGCCACACGCGATTTCTTCTCTCCCCGTCTGCTGCTCAGACCGAAGAAGGTGCTCGGCTTTCTTCGTGCACTACGCGAAGGACGCGGAGACATCCGCCGCTGGGAACTTTACGACCTAGAAGCCGATCCTTTCGAGACGAACGATCTGCTGCACGAATATCCCGATCTTGCTGCACGTTTGGCCGATGATTTGCTCGAATGGCTTTCGCTCGGCGATGGTGATCGCGTCGGCCAAGTCGAGATCGACACGCTCTCCGAAGATCTTGCGGAGAAACTCCGAGGCCTCGGCTATGTCCAGTAGCGACGGAGTCGTCCGCAGCGGCTACCATAGTCTGGCGATCTTGCTCTTTCTGCTGCCCTTTGCGCTTTTCACCCAAGATCACCTGCGAGGAAAGCTGGACAGAGACTCCGGAATCTACATCTACGCCGGGCAGCAAGCCGTCCAAGGAACGCTTCCCTACGCTTCCATCTTCGACCACAAGGGTCCGCTCACCTCGCTGGTCTGCGCCGGTGGGATCGTGCTCGCAGATGCCCTAGGGCAGCAAGAGCTCTTCGTCGTGCGCGCCATCTTCTTGGCTGCCGCTGCGGGATGCGTCGCGCTCGTTTTCCTCATCGGCGCCACCTGCTGGCGATCCGTGCGCGCCGGCTGGTTGTCCGCTCTCATTTTCCTCGGCTTTTGGGGCTTCGCTCACTTCGCGTCTTCCGGACCGCGGCCGAAGACCCTGATGCTCTTGCTGGCGCTGCTCTGCGTCAGGTTCGGAATGAAGCAACGGTATTTTTGGGCGGCACTGGCCGGTGGCGCCGCCGTGATGGTTTGGCAGCCGGCTTGTGTTTTCTTGCTGGCTCTGGCCACGGCGCTGGCCCTACGGCAACCCTCCCGTCCAAGAATCTCCGAATGGCTTCGCCTTGCCGCAGGCGCGGCATGCGTTCCTTTACTCGTTGCGCTCTATTTCGCTTGGAACGGCGCCCTGGATCTCTTTTGGGAGGGGCTCGTCAGCTTCAATGTTTTTCTGCTCGAACGCGGGGCCGACGGCGACGCTTCGTTCCTTTCCATCCTGCGTGGAATCCACAAGGGCTACTCCGGCGCCCTGCTGGCGGTGATCGGCGGATGGGCCGCGCTGCCCTGGGCCGTCTGCTCGTCTCGCATACGTTCTGCTGGAAACGCCCCGTCGATCTTTTCCTACGAAGCGGGAATCCTGCTCCCGCTTTGGGTCTTGGTTTCCCTTTGGACCGCAGCGGATTTCCAAGGTTATGTGGACGCCTACCCACTCTTGCCGCTGAGCGCCTTGGGCTTCGGCTGGTTTCTGGATCGGGCCCTCTCCTCGCTCGGCGGATCCGAGAGATCCCGTCTCTGGCAAGCGGTCGTCGCGTCATTGGCGCTCCTGCTCGTCGCTTGGACCGAGATCAAGATGAAGCGTTCGTTCGAAGTCGATGAGCAGAGGGCTGCGATTGCATCGCTACGGGCCGAGTTGGAGCCGGGGGACCAGGTCCGCAGCCTCGGTGCACCGGAGATGATGGCTCTGCTCGGTGGACGACAGGACGACCGTTATCTCTTTGTCGTCAACGGCATCGACGCTCTGATCGAAGCCCGCCATCCGGGAGGCTGGCAGGGATGGCTCGGCGCTCTGCAGGATGCCCCCCCACGTTTCATTCTCTATCGGACACCCCGCGGAAAGAAAGTCCGCTCTCTGATCGCTTGGATCGAATCCAACTACCTCACCCGATGGGAGGCGGGCGGAGCGCGTATTCTCGAGCACAGAGAAGCGGCAAAAAGGCGATAAGACTCCAAATCCGACCCGTTTGGTGGTACTCTTCTAATCTGGATTGCAGTGCGATCGGTATCGCGAAACAATCCGGATCACTGCGTGCATCTACGGGTTCTCAATCCTCGGGAACTCGCGGTTGGGGAGCGCAGAGAAACCTAAAACTTAGAGGATCGCAGCATGCGCGACGCGAGGAATGGGCTTTCCGCCTTCGCAACGGGAGCCATTCTCGGGGTCATCTTCGTTCTGTCCACCGCTCTGAGCGCGGCACAGCGCGTGAATGATGTCGACTTGGCCGACGGGAACGACCCACGCTGGTACGGCGACAGACTTGGCGATTCTTTCGGCGACCACGTCGCTCTTGGCGATTTCAATGGGGACGGGACTCTGGACTTTGCTGTCGGCGCTCCGGACCACGACGGTCAGCTCTCCGACCGCGCCATCTCCGGCGCGGTCTACGTCTTTTATGGGGACTCCCCTTACGACAGCGTGCACGATATCGGCGCGGGCGATGCGGCCGATCTGGTCGTGCTCGGCGCCGACGAAGATGACGAGACCGGGATTGTCTTCACCTTCGGCGACTTGAACGGCGACGGTATCGACGATCTGATCATCGGCGTGGCCGACGCCAACGGCCCGGAAAACATCGATGCCGACGGCGACGGCACCGTCGATCCCGACGGGCTGGCCGCCCGAGGTGAGGTCTACGTGCTTTTCGGCGGACGTTTGCGGCCTAGTCCCTTCGATTTGCGTCGACCGGACCGCTCGCTTTCGCGCGCCGATCTTTGGATCTACGGCGAAGAACGCGGCGACCGCCTCGGCCGTTCCGTCGAGACGGCCGACGTCAACGGAGATGGTTCGCTCGACCTGATCTTGGGTGCGAGCGGCGCCGACGGCCCGAACAACGCTCGAGAAAACTGCGGCGAGATCTACTTTCTCCTTTCCGGAACGACCGTCTTCGAGGACGGCGTCCGTGATCTTTCGACGAACCCCGCAGATGCCGTGATCATCGGCCCGAGCTACGACTTCGACGGCGACGGCACCGTCAACGATGCGGCATTCGAGCAGGCGGAAATCGGCCGGTCGATCGCCGCAGGAGATCTCGACGGCGATGCGAAGCGCGATCTCGCGTTTCAGCTCTTCCGCGAACGTGGCCCCGCGAGTGATCGCCCGAACGCCGGAGGAGTCCGTGTCGTCTTCGGCGTGGACGTGGTCGGAACCATCGACCTCGACGCGCTACCGGGTGGCGCACGGGATTGGATCGTCTACGGAGCCGCAGACGGCGATTCCGCCGGAGCATCCCTGACTTTCGGTGATATCGACGGGGACACGAAAGACGACCTGATCATCGCCGCCCCCTTTGCCGACTACGACGATAACCAAGACGGAACTCTCGATCGTTTCGACGCGGGTGAAGTCAACGTGATTTGGGGGCCGATCACCACTTCCGGAAGCGTCGACCTCGACGGCGTGCGCCAAGGCTCGGGCGATGGATTCCTGATTCGCGGCAAAGACGGCGTCTCGACCGGTGGCGACAACCTCGGACACCGCGTCCGTAGCGGCGATATCGACGGAGACGGTCTCGATGATTTGATCATGACGGCGCCTTTCGCCGACGGCCCGGACAATCTTCGACCGAACGCGGGCGAGATCTGGCTCTACTACGGCGACGGCACCCGCCCGGGGAATATCGACCACCGCAACAGTGGGGCCAACGCTCCCGTCACATGGGGAGAGGGCAGAGGCGACAACATCGGCTTGGCGCTCGCCATAGGCGACATCGATCATGACGGTCGCCACGAGATCGTCGTCGGTGCACCCCTTAGGGACGGTCCCGACGTGGGGGACGGAGCACGCCCCTCGGTGGGCGCATTCTGGCTGACCTCGCCTCAAGACGTCGATTTCGACGGTATCTTGGATATGAGCGACAACTGCCAAGACCTCCCCAATGCCGGCCAAGAAGACAGCGACGGGGACTTGCACGGAGACTTCTGCGACAACTGCTCGCAATTCGCCAACCGAGACCAGATCGATTCCGACGACGACACCGTCGGCGACGTATGCGATGCGGACGATGACAACGACGGCGTACTCGACGAAGACGGCGACGGCACCAACGATCCCTGCGCCGGTGGAACGTCCAACTGCGACGACAACTGCCGAACGGTACCCAACGGCGTGGTGGAAGACTCGCAAGCCGACGGCGATGGAGACGGTCTCGGCGATGCCTGCGACAACTGCCCAGGCATCGCCAACATCGACCAGGCCGATGCCGACGGTGACGGCCAGGGAGACCTCTGCGACCCGGACGACGACAATGACCAGCGGTCGGATGAGACGGACAACTGCCCAACGGTGCCGAATCCCACCCAAGACAACTCCGACACCGATTCGCTCGGTGATGCCTGTGACAACTGCATCGCGGCGGACAACCCGGGCCAAGAGGACCAGGATGGTGATGGCGTCGGCGACGCTTGCGACAACTGCATCGACCTATTCAATGAAGATCAGGACGATGTCGATGGAGACCAGATCGGCGGCGCGTGCGACAACTGTCCGGGCGTCGACAACGTCGACCAGAGCGATCTCGATGCCGACGGACTTGGAGATGCCTGCGACAATTGCGTCGAACAGCCCAATCCCGATCAACTCGACAGCGATCGCGACATCGCCACGGAAGAGTGCCCATGGGTCGACTCCAACGGCGACGGCACGGTGGATCCGGGAGAGTCCGGCGGCCCCGACGGCGTGGGTGACGCCTGCGACAACTGTGCCGACGAATGCAACCCCTCTCAGACCGAGACCAGCGGCTTCATCCAGGATACCGATGGTGTCGGCGGCGAGTGCGACAACTGCCCGGGCATGAACAACGGCGATTGCGACATCGACCCCCTGCGCTGCGATGCAGACGGTGACGGCACGGTCACGAATGCCGAACGCGACACGGGGTTCCAAATCAACACCGACGGCGACATGCAGGGCAATGCCTGCGATTCGGATGACGACAACGACGGCGTTCTCGACGACGCTCCGGACAACTGCCCGCTCGAAGACAATCCACTGCAGGAAGACACCGACTCAGACGGGCTCGGCAACGTCTGCGACAACTGCATCAACCTTGCCAACCCCGACCAGATCGACTCCGATCTCGACGGCCTCGGTGATCCCTGCGACAACTGTCCCGACGTTTCGAATTCGCTGCAAATCGACATCGACGGCGACGGCTCGGGCGATGTATGCGATGATGACGATGACAACGACGGCATTCCCGACAGCGACGGCGACGGCACCTACGACCCTTGTACCGGCGGCGCCACGGTGGACTGCGATGACAACTGTCAGTTTGCCGATAACCCCAGCCAAGCGGATGAGGACGGCGATGGAGTCGGCGACGCCTGCGACTTCGCAGAGATCGACTTGGCCGTCTCCTCCGATGACAGTGTTTTCTGGGGCATCGATTCGCTGGACAACGGCGGCCGACAAGTCGCCGTGGGCGATATCAATGCCGACGGTTTCCCCGACCTGATCATCGCCGCGACCAGCGCAGAAGGACCGGACAATCTTCGCGCCGACCCCGGCGAGGTCTGGGTGATCTTCGGTCCCCATCTCCGCGCCACGCAGGCACTGGACTTCGATCAACCCGACGTCGTGATCTACGGCGAATTCCGCCTCGATGAGTTCGGACTCGGCCTAGCCGTCGCTGATTTCGACAACGATGGAATCGACGACCTAGCGATCGGAGCCCCCGGCGGGGAATGCATCGTCACGGGACCCAACGGCCTGGAAAACGGCTGCGGCCGCGTCTATGTCTTCTACGGACGCACAGTGTGGCCGGCCGTGCTCGACACTCTCAACTCCGCCGATTCCACGGCCCCCAATGCGGACACCGTCTTCTTCGGCCCCTACCGCGGAGACGCGATGGGTCGCGTGCTCGACGTGGGCGATATCAACGCCGACGGCACGAGCGATCTGATCATGGGCACTCCCTCCTACTCGATCGATGTCGCAGGCTCGCGCAACATCCATGGCGCGGTCATCGTCGAGTTCGGCGACAACGCTTGGCCGCAGTACGTCGACTACGCCGTGACGGCGCCGGATTACCGGGTCGTCGCAGCCGATGAGGGTGATCGCGTCGGCCGCGTGCTCGCCGTGGGCGACGTCAACGGAGACTCCACCGACGACATGATCCTCGGAGCGCGCGGCGGAGACGGAAACGGCGACACCAAGAACGATTCGGGCGAGGCCTATCTCATCTTTGGAGACGCCGCGCTCGTCGCCGGCAGCGAGCGGGATCTCAACCTCGATCCCGCCAACGCGATCTGGGGAGAACTGGAGTCGGACCTATTCCCCACATCCATCGCCACGGGCGATCTAGATCGTGACGGTTTCGACGACATCATCTTCGGAGCCGCACTCGGTTCCGGACAGTTCGATGCTCGCTTCTCCTCGGGCGAAGCCTTCATCGTCATGGGGCGAGCGACTTGGAGCGACGATTCTGTCGAAAACCTCGCCAGCCTGCGCATCGATGGGCGCAGAGCCAACGACGGTTGGGGCGAAAGCGTGGGGATCGGCGACTTCGATGCCGACGGAACGCTCGATCTCGCGATGGCCGCGCTCTTTTCGGAAGGCCCCCAAAACGATCGAGTCGATGCGGGAGAAGTGCTGACCCTTCCCTGGGCGCAGGTCGGCGGCGAGACCCTGATCGATCTGATCAACCCGCAGACCTCCGCTGGAGATCCGGTGCAGCTCACCTCGATTCTCGCGCCGGATCCTAGCGACGCGCTGGGAATCTCGTTGGTCATCGCCGACATCAATCGCGACGGTGCCGCGGAAGTCATCGTCGGCGCCGACGCCGCGGACGGAGATCCGGATGACACGGCCGATCGCGCAGAGGCGGGAGAAGTGTGGATCGTCGGTCCGTCGGACATCGACGGAGATATCGTCCGCAACCAGGGAGACAACTGCCCGGGGACGCCGAATGCCGATCAAGCCGATCGCGACGGAGACGGCGTCGGTGACCTCTGCGACAACTGCCCGGATCACGTCAACCCGAAACAAGAAGACGACGACTCCAACGGTGAAGGCAATGTCTGCCAAGCCGATCAGGATGGGGACCAAATTCCCGAAGATGACGGCGACGGCACAGCCGATCCATGCACGGCCGGCCGGCGCGTGAACTGCGACGACAACTGCAGCGGCTTGAGCAACTCGACGCAGGCCGACCACGACGGAGACGGCATCGGCGACGCCTGCGATGATGACGCGGACGGCGATTCGGTGCTCAATGCCTCCGACAACTGCCCTCTGATCAGCAATGCCGACCAGTTCGACGCGGACGGAGACGGCCTCGGCAACGCCTGCGATACTTATCGCGTCGACTTCGGGATCGGCGGCGTCGCCGTCTTCAACGACGACAGCCAGGACCGACTCGGCTTTGCGGGTGCCGCCGGCGATTTCAATGCCGACGGCACCGGCGACTTGCTGCTCGGGGCGCCTTACGCCGACGGTCCGTCGAACTCACGTACCGACAGTGGAACGGCGTACGTCTTCTACGGCCCCATCGATGCATCCGTCGATCTCTCCCTCGCCTCCGCCGACGTGACGATTTATGGTCAGAGCCCGGGGGACGAGTTCGGATACGCGCTCGCCGTTGGAGACGTCAACAACGATCTCATCGACGACATCATCGTTGGATCGCCCGGTGGAGACGGGGACGGAAACGTCACACCCGATGCCGGGCAGGTCTATGTTTTCTTCGCGGGCTCGCTGCCTTCCACCATCGATTTGAATACACAGAGCGCGCACACTCAGTTCTTCGGCGAAGCTGCGGGCGACCGCTTCGGTGAAGCCTTGGTGGTACTCGACACCGACGCCGACGGATCCAACGATCTGGCCATCGCCTCGCCGACGAGCGACTCCAACTTGGATACCGTCCAAGAAGGGGGCGAGATTTGGATCATCAACAACGCCAACCTTTTCTCGACCTCCACGGTCAACCCCACGATCATCGATCACTACATCTCCGGCGCGGACGCCTTCGATCATGCAGGCGCATCTCTTGCCGCAGGCGACTTCGACGGCGACGGAACGGACGATCTCTTCATCGGCGTGCCGGATGCGGACGGACCGGACGATAAACGTCCCAACGCGGGCGAGGTCTTCATCCTCAGCGGCGCGTCCATGACGCAGTCGATGGATCTCGGCGTCTCGACGAGCTATCAGGCTCTGCTCTTCGGCGATACCTCCGGCGATCGCGCGGGCTCGGCGCTCGATACAGGTTCATGGAATACGGATGGCTTCGACGACCTTCTGGTGGGCCTTCCCGGGCAGGATGGGCCGGGCGGCGCACCGGCGCGGCTCGATGCCGGGGGCGCCTATCTCTTCACCGGGCGCGGCGATCTTTCGACGTTGAAAAACCGGGAAATGCACGGCGTTTCCACCCTCGCCGTCTTCGGCGCTGCACCGGGCGATCGCCTCGGCGCGTCGGTCGCTTTGGCGGATTTCGACGGTGATGCGAGCACCGACCTGCTCTTCGGAATGCCCGGATGGGACGGCCCGACCGGATCGCGTACCGATGCCGGCGGCGGACTCTTCCTCGGCAGAGATCGTATCGGAGCCACCGAAATCATCGATTTCTCGGAGATCGCCGCAACGCAGGAATTCGTCGGCGCGAGCAGCGGTGATGAACTCGGCAGCCGCGGCTGGCTCGGCATCGCCGACATGAACTCGGCGAGCGGGGTGGACATCGCTCTTGGAGCGGAACTCGGGGATGGATCGGGCGACGTTCTAGATACCGCGGGAGAAAGCCGCATCGTCGGCAATGAAGACGGCGACGGCGACGGTGTCGCCGACTCGCTCGACTGCGATCCGGCGGATCCCGCCGTCGGCCGCACCGGCGATACGGGAACGACGTCGGTCTTCCTCGCCGACACCGAAACCTTCCGCTGGTCGGTGGCCGCCAACGGGGAAAGCTACAACTTCTACCGCGGGACGGTGACCTCCCCCTGGACCTACAACGAGACCTGCATTGCCTCGGGCCTCGTCAATCCCGAAGGCGTCGACCCCGACATTCCCGCTGCGGGTTCGATCTACTGGTACGAAAGCGACGCCTACGGCTCCGGCTGCGGGCTCGGCCCTCTCGGCCGAGACAGCGACGGCAACGAACGCCCCACCCCGCCCGCCTGCCCCTAAGAATGAACACGACCGGAGGGCCGTCCGCTCGCACGAGCCGCCGTTTCTCCCGGCGATCGTAGTGGCCGGCCTTCGAAAAGCGACGTC
>JALUUK010000256.1 GCA_027021395.1 Acidobacteriota bacterium | reverse complement strand
GGAGCCGACGACGTTGCCGTAGCGTACGACACAAAATCGCGTGTCCCTCGCACCGGTGTAGGAGTTGGCGGCAACGACCAGCTTGTCTTGGCAGAGCTTGGTGGCGCCGTAGAGATTGATGGGATTCGCGGCTTTGTCCGTCGAAAGGGCGATGACGCGCTTGACCCCCTGGTTCAGGCAGGCATCGACGACGTTGGCTGCACCGATGATATTGGTCTTGATCGCTTCGAAGGGGTTGTATTCGGCGGCAGGCACCTGCTTGAGCGCAGCGGCGTGAATGACGACATCGACGCCACGGAAGGCACGCTCGAGGCGTTCTTTGTCTCTGACGTCTCCAAGAAAGAAACGGAGCCGCGGGTCGGTGAAGCGCTGCTGCATCTCGTACTGCTTGAGTTCGTCCCGGCTGAGCACGATGATCTTGGCGGGGTCGTGAGCAGCGAGCAGTTTTTCGACGCAGACATGGCCGAATGAGCCGGTTCCGCCCGTGATCAGAATCGACTGACCGGAGATTTTCATCGGTGGACTCCTGAATCGGCGCACCGGGGCGCGCTCCTCTCATATCGCAATGATTCGGCCATATTCGGAAGGGCGCAAGCGTGCCCGGGGCTGCTCGGCGTCATCCCGCTCCTTTGCAGGCGGGACCTTTCACCGGCCGATCTGCTCGAGAAGACAGTTGCGCTTGCGGCGTCGAAGCGCGTATACAAAGGCCCCGCTCTGATTGGAGTCCCCGTGCCGAAAGCCAAGTCCGTCTCCCTGCGTTCTCTCCTCTGTTGTCTCGGCCTGTTGAGCCTCGCCGTCCCGGTCGCTTTCGGCCTCGCCGCGCCTGGCGAGAGGCATTCGCCTCGTTATCGCCTCTCGGTGGAGCAATACCGCGGCCCGGTCGAAGCCGTCTCGGCCTGGGATCCGCGGTCGCCTCAGCGCCTCGTTCGGCTTTCGAGCGGATTGGCGCAGCGCGAAGGCGATTTTTTCTATCCTGTCGTTCCCGACCGAATCACGGTGGGCTTGACCGGGGAAATCAGCGAATGGCGCGAGATCGTCGAGCGGGCTTTGGCCATCGATGCCCAGGCGTTTGCCGTGCTCGAGGAACTTTCCGTGATCCGCTCGAATCATCTGGGAATCGTGGACCTCGAGACTCCGGAAGGGGCGGATCTGGTGGATCTTTGTCGTCTCGTCTTCCGTACCGGGCTCGTGCGTTTTGCCGAGGTGGGAACCTACGGTACGTATACCGCCGTGCCCGCCGATCCGCGCTACGCTGAGCAATGGGCACTGAACAATACGGGGCAGACCGGGGGAACGAGTGGAGCCGACGTCGATGCCGAGGCGGCCTGGGATCTGACGGCAGGCGATCCGGCCATCGTCGTCGCCGTCATCGATTCGGGGACGGAGATCGACCACGAAGATCTGGCTCTGAATCTCTGGACCAACGAAGGCGAGATTCCCAACGACGGAATCGACAACGACGGCAATGGCTACATCGACGACTACGAAGGCTGGGATTTCGACAACAACGACAATGATCCTCGCAGCAACTACTTTCACGGCACGCACGTCGCCGGAATCATCTACGCGGCGACCGACAACGATATCGGCATCGCCGGA
Source organism: Acidobacteriota bacterium (assembly GCA_027021395.1). Lineage (GTDB taxonomy): Bacteria > Acidobacteriota > Polarisedimenticolia > J045 > J045 > JALUUK01. The sequence goes on along the minus strand of JALUUK010000256.1, from coordinate 1,326 downwards.
CTCGCCGGCGGCTTCGGCGGGCCGGGTATCCGGGGCATGGCTCTCGGCGTCGGAGAGAACTCGCCGAACGGCAATGTGCTCGACGATGCGATCATCTACGCTGCAGACAACGGCGCGCATATCATCACGCTCAGCTTGAGTGTCGGTGAGACGACAGCGATCAATGATGCGCTCGACTACGCATACAACACCAAAGATGTCTTCATCGATTGCGCAGCCGGAAACAACGGCTCGTCCGTGGCCTACCCGGCGAGGCGATCGGAAGTCATGAGTGTGGCTTCGACGGACCACAACGATGCCAAGAGCGGCTTTTCCAATCCCGGACCGGAAAACGAGGTGGCTGCGCCGGGCACCGATATTCTTTCGACCCAGCTCAACGATACCTATGGCACCAGTAGCGGTACCTCGTTCGCAGCGCCCTATGTCGCCGGAGTCGCCGCCTTGGTGCGGACCCGCAATCCCGGTCTGCCCGCTCCGGACGTCCGGCAAGTGATCATCGATTCTTCAGAGGACGTCGGCCCCGCCGGTTTCGACAATGGAACCGGATGGGGACGGGTCAATGCCTACGAGGCGGTTTCGCTCGCCGGCAACTCCGATGGTGTCGTGCGTTTGGATCAGGACGAGTATTCCTGCGCCGACATGATTCAGATCACCGTAACGGATATCGACCTCTCGGGGGACGGGACCACCGACGTGACCACGACGAGCGGGGCGGAACCGGGGGGCGAAGTCGTGACCCTCAGCGAAACCGGCACGAACTCAGGTGTCTTTCGTGGGGAGATCGCCACGGCGGCAGGAAGCGCCTCGGCCGACGGCATCTTGCAGGTGGCGCACTCAGACACCATCACCGTCGAGTACATCGATGCCGACGACGGCAATGGCGGCACGAATGTCGTCAAGACCGATACCGCCCTAGCGGATTGCATGAAACCTGTGATTTCTCAGGTCGAAACCACGGATATCACCGTCGATTCGGCGAATGTCAACTGGCAAACCGATGAGCTTTCGACTTCGGTCGTACGTTTCGGTTCGGTGGTGCCGCCGAGCGACGAGCGCTCGGTCCAGGGCATGGTGACGACGCATCAGGTGCCGTTGACCGGTCTTGCCGAATGCACGATCTACAAGTACGAAGTGGAATCGACGGACGCGCAGGGGAACAAGGCGATCGACGACAACGGCGGCCAGTACTACAGCTTCGAAACCTATGGAACCTTCCCGGATATCGGTGTCGCGCCCTGCCGGCGGGGACAGGCGGAACTCGACCAAGCGGAGTACACGTGTTTGGATACCGTGGGGGTTCGCGTAACCGATATCGATCTGAATCAA
>JALUUK010000255.1 GCA_027021395.1 Acidobacteriota bacterium | reverse complement strand
GCCGAACATGGCGCAGAGGACCTCGAGCGGCGCGAGGTCGCCCGTGTCGCCAAGAATGGCAACAAACTCTCCGAGCGTCGGCTGATGTGTGTCATCTGCCGGATCAAGTTTCGACAGCAAAGTCTTTTCGCGCTTGCCGAGCCGGCGCGCGAGGCCCGAGATCCCGCCGTCCGCGCGGCGGGCGGTCTGGTGCAGGCTCAGGAACAGGTCATCCATGGGGCGGAACCTCCGTAGCGCTTCTGCGGCAGCCGCCGCGCCCCATGTCTACCCTCGACGGCATGAAGGGACGCGGCGGCCAGGGAATAGGAAGGCCCGGCTCGGGCATGGGGCTCAGGCAGCACCGAGGAGCGACACAAACGGCGCCCTCGCCGGGCAATGGAGGATGGAGGAGTCGTCGGCAGGCTTTGTTGTCCGCGCCGCGGCCGGCCTGCCAGCGGCCCCCGGCACGGGAGGAGGACTGCCCTTGGCTAAACTTGGAGGTGGATCTATCCGCTAGCACCAAGGGAGGATCTCCTCATGACCATCACAGACAGAGATGTTCACCAAGCGGTTGTCACGCTTCTGGAAAAGGCCTTAGAGGCGAAAGCGCTGGACCTCTTTGCCGAAGGCATTGGAGAACGGCACGTCTCGCAGGCGAGATGCCTTGGCGAGGCATACGCGACGCTCTTCGACAAGATCTGGAACCATGTGAAGGAGTCCGTCGGCTAATCCACCGGCCGCCGGTTCACTCCTCAGCGGCTATCGCGGCTCTCTCCGAGGCCGCAATGAGTTTCTTTCGCGCTTCGATCAGCTCCACGAGCACGACCTTGCCGACGTTCATCAGATCCTGCGCAGCCTTTACAGAGTCGGTGATCGTGCCTCCAAAGAACTGCTTGTCGAACTGGCTCTCCATCAGCCTGTGGAAGGTCAGCCAGACCTCCCGCACGTCTTCTTCGCTCAGTTTCATGCCGCTCCTTCCTCCGCCGAGCCTCGCCTACCTCGGGCGCGGAGCACCGCCCAGTCCACATCAGGGCGCAGCTCCTCGCAGCGAACGAGGCCGCCCGTGGCCCGCTCGATGGCCGGGCACCGCTCGGCCGGAACCCGCCTCACGCCGTTCACCCACTGGGACACCAGCGGTGGCGGGACCCCGATGGCTCGGGCCAGGCCCTTCTGCCCGTGCAATTCGCAGTACTCCTTGAGCGTCATGCCACAAAGGATTAGCGCATCGCTAATGCCTCGTCAAGCGTTTCGCGAATTCCGCGAGTTAGCGGTTTGCTATACGGTGTCCCGCATGAACATGAAGACCGTGGAAGAGGTCCGGCGGGAGAACCTAGCCAGGCTGGTGGCCGAGGCTGGCGGCGTGGCACGACTGGCTGAGAGGCTGGGGCGATCGCCCTCTCAGATCAGCCAGTGGTTGAACGCGAGCCTTGACTCAAAGACCAAGAAACCCAGGACCATTAGCGGGCGATCGGCCAGACTCATCGAGGCGCGGGTTGGCAAAGCTAAGGGTTGGATGGACCAAGACCATACTTGTCAGCCGACCGTTCCAGTTGCCGACCAATCCGACATCGAACGCGAGGTCGAGGAGCTTCTCCCTGCGGCCACGCCGCGGTCGCGGGGCGCGCTGCGCAGGATCGCACAGGCGGCCCGGAATGGCCGGCTCAAGGACGAGGACCTGGAACTTCTCGAGCAGATCGCGGAGCGCCTGTCGAAGCGGTAGGAGACCGCGCGTGCAGGGACGACTTTTCCCGCTTCCGATTGCCCGGGTTGACCCTGTGGATTTGGGAAGCGCCGACTGCAGCCTCATTGGCACCGGACTCGACGGCATCCCGTATGTCCTCAAGACGACGAAAGAGGACGGAGGGCCTTACGTTCCGCTCTCTGAGTGGGTGTGCTCGCATCTTGCAGATGTCTGTTACATCCCCGTGCCTCCGTTCGCGGTAGCAGAGCTTCCCGAGAAAGAGTTTGCGTTTGCCTCAAGGTGGGAAGGGGGCGTCCTGAAGCTGGAAGACGTTCCTGCAATTTTGTCAGGAATTGCGAAGATTCAAGGAGTTGACGAACTCCTTGGTTCTATCTACGCGTTTGACCTGTTCGTAAGCAATCCCGACCGCCATTTCAGGAATTACCTGCTCCGAGAAGCTGGGCCTGACAGGCGCGCCGTCCTCATGGCGCCCGATTACAGCAGAGCGCTAATCGCCAACGGATGGCCGTTGCCTCCTCCAAGGTTCGACTCTTTCACGAATACTGAGCGGGCGATTCGAAAACTGGCCGCGACGCACGACCGGACGGGCATGGCGGAAGGCGCTTTGGCGCTGCTTGATCGGCTAGAATCTCTGCCAGGGGACTTCATGGATGGGGTCCTGAAATACGTGCCGCACGATTGGGACCCTCAGGGACTTTGCAACCATTTGGCAAAGTGGTGGGAAACCGACAGAAATGACCGTATCTCTGTGATCCGGAGAGGAATAGAAGATGGCACGTACCCTGCATTACGCGATCATCAAGGCAGTCCCTGACCCACGGAAAGGAGAGCGCGTCAACATTGGGGTCGCCGTGTTCCTCGGCGACCGCATCGACGTGCGTCTGCTGCCGTCCTTGGGCAAGCTGCGCGCCCTGGACCCGAGGATCGACGTCAATGACGTCTACAGGATCGAGGAGCATATCAACAGGCTCGCCCCTCTCGACGAAGAGGTTGCGGTGCAGCACTCCATGGTTCGCCGTCTCGGGATCGTCGAGATGACAGAGCTCGCATGGTTCCACGCGAGCAGTAAGGACGAATATGACGCCCAAGTCAACGCGATCATGCGCGAGCTTGTCGAACCGCCGTCAAAGAAAATCGAGCGGAGACCATATCCCACGCGACTGCAAACTGCGATCAAGCGTGCGCTTGAAGAACGCGGCCTTCTGGGGAAATCACTGGAAGACGTGGAGCGGCATAAGGTGATCGACC
>JALUUK010000254.1 GCA_027021395.1 Acidobacteriota bacterium | reverse complement strand
CGAGACAGCACGAGCCTTGCGGGTTCGTCTGCTCGCAGCGATCGAGACCGGCCTTGCATTTTTCCGCAATGCTCTCGGGGACTTTGGACTCGCCCGTCTCCGCTACTTCGTCGTAGATGCTCTGCACGGAATGATGGAAGCAGTGGCAGACGAGACGAAGCGGATCTTTAGACTTTTGAAAGACGGGAACGGTGACCTCGTCGATCGTGAAGCGACTTCCGGGGCCATCGCCGAAGTAGACGACCTCACAGCTCTCGCTATTGCAGAAACGAAGTACCCCCGCCGTCTCGAGTCGCTTCTTGGCGGCCGGGACGAGCAGGCACTCGGGAGTGATCCGCTTGACCTTGCGCCCTTTGGCCCCGCAGTCGGGGCAGGCATTCCGGATATCGACCTCAGCCATCGCAAGTCTCCTCGTTTCCGTTCCGCCTCACACCGTAAGCACCTACCAATGAGCGATACCAGCGACTCATTCCGGTACCAACGAGCGAGCGGTGAATCCCGACACCGGCAGAAAACGCAATCATATCGTTTCCGTAGTGGAAACGACGAACGGCAACCGCAAGAAAACCGCCACAGCGCTCGGCATCGCCGAGAACACGCTCTGGAGAAAGCTGCGCTTTGAAACCTCGCAGGGCTGGGTTACACTCAGATGATCCCTCCGCCGATGCGGAAGGGACGCCAAGCGGCTTCGACATGCACGGTCATGCATGGTCGTCGACCCAACGAGAGCCGCACTTACGTCTTCAATCCACAGGAGTCGCTTCATCGTGAGTAAGATTTTGCAATTCTATCGTCAGCGCGAAAAATACCAGGATCTGTTCAATGAGACTCAGCGCTTCAAAGCGTACGGCGAGCGCCAATTGGACAACATTGCTCAGATTCAACGACTGCCGGAAGAACAACGTCTTGCCATGCACGCCGTTGCCAGTGTCTTACCTTTCCGTGTCAATCAATATGTCATCGATGAACTGATCGATTGGACCAATATCCCGGAAGATCCCATTTTTCAACTGACCTTTCCCCAACCGGGCATGCTGGAAGAGGAAGACTTTGCCCGCATGGAGCAATTGCTGCGCTCGGGTGCGGACAGAACGGCCGTAAAGCAAGCCGCTTCAGAAATACGCAAGAAATTCAATCCTCACCCCGCCGGCCAAAAGAGCCTCAACGTCCCCACGTTCGACAACGAACCATTGCCGGGCATGCAGCACAAGTACCGTGAAACGGTCTTATTTTTCCCCAGCCAGGGGCAGACCTGCCACACCTATTGCTCATTTTGTTTTCGCTGGGCTCAGTTCATCGGCGACAAAGATTTGCGCATCAGCAGCAATGGATCCGCTCAACTGCACCAATACTTGAAGTCGCACAAAACGATCAGCGACTTGCTCATCACCGGTGGCGATCCGATGGTGATGAAAACGAAATACTTGGAACAGTACTTGTTGCCCCTGCTCGACAGAGGCTTTGAGCATATTCAGAATATTCGTATCGGCACCAAGGCGATTTCTTTTTGGCCTCAACGATTCGTCAGCGACGGCGACTCAGAGAGTTTGCTCGACCTGATCGAGCGCATGGTCAAAGCCGGAAAACACATCGCCATCATGACGCACTTCAATCACTGGCGGGAAATGGAAACGCCTCTCGCCGTAGAAGCCATTCGCAGACTGCGCTCAGCCGGTGCCACACTAAGAAGCCAATCGCCGGTGATAAGAAATATCAACGATGACCCCAACGTGTGGGCCAAGATGTGGCGTATGCAGACACGCCTCGGCATCGTTCCCTACTATATGTTCGTGGAGCGCGATACCGGCGCCAAGCACTATTTCGAGGTCCCTTTGGCCCGGGTCTACCGTATTTTTCGTGAAGCCGTCAAACAAGTCTCCGGCCTTTCCCGAACCGTTCGCGGCCCATCGATGAGCGCAACGCCGGGAAAAGTGGAGATTCAGGGTGTCGGTGAAATTCGCGGCGAAAAAGTCTTTGTTCTGCGATTCCTTCAAGGGCGCAACCCGGACTGGGTGCAACGGCCGTTTTTTGCCCGGTACGACGAGCAAGCCACTTGGCTGACGGACCTGAAACCCGCCTTCGGAGAAGAGCGGTTTTTCTTTGAGAACTAGCCCGGCATCTCCCACCGCGACGTACGAAACGCAGCCGAAAGCACCTTTTCGAGGCCCTCACAGCGGGGACCTCGGCTAGGTCAAGCGCGTCCTAGACCGGCTGCCCGCAAGATGCTCTCTTCGGGACCGGTTCCGGAACAACAGCCGGCGAGCTTGCCGTCGATGACCACGGCGGGCACCGAGCGAATACCGAGTTGCTTCGCGCGCGCTGCGATCGAGGCGTCCTTCATGTCGAGCACGCTGACCTCGCAGGAAGAGCACGCCACGCGATGGACCATGTCGATGGTGTCTTGACACGCCGGACAACCGGCACTGAAGACTTCCACTTTCCTTTTGATTGCCATTTTCTTCTCCTATCCTAGGTTTGCGGAGCATTCGCTGGATCGATACATGCGGGGCAATCCCCCGTCTTTGGTTTCGGCCAACCATTCCAAACTGAAGCCGCGATCAGCATCGTCAGACCGACGGCCATCGCGGCGTCGCTTTCGAAGCCGAACTTTCCGACCAACACGGTGGCTGCAGCGATGAGGCCCAAAGCAAAGGGCCGGTAGCCGCGACGTCGACCGGCACGAAAGGCCAGGGCTCCGACGGCCGCCGCCAAGAAGACCGCGGTGAGCGGAAAGAGAAAAGTGGTATCGATCAGAAAGCCGAGCCCCACCGAAGTCATGAAGCCGGCGTAGGCGGGCCAGCAGGCTGGACATGCGATTTTCGGAAGCAAGGACATACCGATGGCCGGAGCCATCGCGAGACCGGACTTCCAGCGGGCTACCTTCATCGCGCGCGGGCTCTTAGACATCGCCGTTCTCCACTCGATCGATTTCCT
>JALUUK010000253.1 GCA_027021395.1 Acidobacteriota bacterium | reverse complement strand
GTTCCGGGAGTGCCGGCTGTGGCTCTGTCGTCTGCCGCTGGATCTGGGATGCGTTTGCACAGGCGTGGGACCTTCTTGAGGACTGTCCCATCCTCACGATCAACGGCCGCGATGTGACGTGTGTGTGCGGCGACCCGCCGTCGCGTAATGGAAGTTTCGACGGAGAAATCGTCAATGTCTCATGCAGCGACCCGCCAATCTGACAACGCGGCGAGCGTCGCATGCCGCCATTTGGCGACTCGTGACGGCCGAAGTTTCTGCACGCTCGCCGAAACGATGGCAGGCAAAGGGAAAGCCATTCCCGTCTCACAGCGCCAATGCGAAGAGTGCTTGAAATGTCCCGACAGAACTAACGCGGTGACGATCGGAATGACGCTGATCCACCTGAGACGCGAAGATCCGGACCTCTACGAGGAGGCCAAGCTGAAATGGCTGCCCGTTCTCAATCAGCAGTCGTGGTCAGCCATGGCTAAGGTGTCACGATACGCCGCTTCGACGCTCGAGTGGTTTCGTGCGGGCCGACCAGTCCGTTCAGACAGCGAAGTAACCAGGATTCTTCGTCTGTGCCAGTCCAACGAGTGCGGAGACTATGAAGCCCGAGGCGACGATCGAGGAATGTGTCGTGCCTGCGGGTGCATGTTGAACCTGTACGGAGGCCTGTTCAACAAGATTCGACGGGCCACCGAGCATTGTCCCAAGGAGTATTGGTAGTGCCTCATCACGCGGAATTGCGACCAGATTCGGACCTCGAGTGGACCAAGCAACTCCTGCAGCAGCCACCGGGCCCATGGCCGGATGGATGGGAAGGATATCCCAGCGTCGTGCGGGCATTCCAGGAGCTCTATGACGACGCCGCAAACAACCCGCCACCGCCGCCGGAGTTTCCGATAGAGCGCGGCATCGTGATTTGCTCCGGCGGCTGGCGGTTTTTCCCCTCGCTGTACGTCACGGTACGCGCGATTCGCCACGTGGGCTGCGAGTTGCCGATCCAAGTCTGGTACCAGGGCGACCTCAACGAGTTCGACGTGCGCATGGAGGCAGCACTTCGACCGTACGGCGTGGGCTGGATTTGTGCGAACTCCTTCCTGCGCGAGCACAACATGGCGCGACGATGTCTGGGTGGGTGGGAGTTGAAGCCCCTTGCCGCCGCGTACTGCCCCTTCAAGGAAGTCATATCGCTCGACGCTGACAGCTACCCGGCGTACAACCCCGAAGAGTTCATGGAACACCCAGAGTACCAGCGCGTCGGTGCGGCGTTCTGGCCCGATCAGCACCCGCTCGAGGCTGGGCAATGGGAGCGATTCGGTGTCCCGGTGCATGACGAGCCCGCGTGGGAAAGCGGACAGTTCATCGTCGATAAGTCGCGGCATTGGTGTCCGCTGTGGCTAACAGTGTGGATGAACGACTACTCGGATTATGTCTACAAGCACATTTACGGAGACAAGGACACGTTTCACATTTCGTGGAGGAAATGCGGCCATGAAGTGTGTGTGCCATGTCGGCACCCCGCCTGGCATCACGTCGCCTTTCTGCAGCTCGACTTCGATGGACGGGTATTGTTCGTGCATCGCACACGCGACAAGTTCCGGTGGTCGGAGGGGGAAATCGACGGCCAGCCGGTGCAGAACTGGTACATGACCGGCCAATGGCACGGAGCCACACAGTTCATCCAAGGAATGCCGCTCGAGGCGGAAGGGCATGGCTGGTTGCAAGAATCGGACCGGCTCATTCGATCGGAACGGTATTGCCACTTTATCGATGGCCCGACCGGCTGGTGCCGCGCGATCTGGGATGAGGTGGCCCTTTACGACGAGTACAACCTCGGCAGAACTCAGTTCTCGGAAGACGACGTCGTGCTTGACATTGGCGCGCACGTCGGCGCCTTCAGTTGGGCCTGCCTTCGACGGGGCGCCGGTCATGTGGTGGCTGTCGAACCACTGCCGATCAACGTCCAGGCATTGCGTGCCAACCTGGCTCAGTGGTCCGAGCGGGTGACGGTACGACAAATCGCGGCGTGGTCGCACGACACAGTCCTCGTTCTGGGAGCAGACAGCTGTCATGTTCCCGGAAACACATCGACATGCACCGCCTTTCACGACGCCGCGGAAGGTACAGAAGTGGAGGCTGTCGCGCTGGACCGATTGATCCGAGAGGCCAGTGCGGCGTCGCCCAACGGCGTGGTGGCCGTGTTGAAGATCGATGCGGAAGGCGCGGAGTACCCGGCCGTGTTGCGCAGCACGGCTCTCACCCATGTGCAGCGCATCGTTGGGGAGTTGCACAAGAACGTCGAATGGGAGGATCGCCTCTGGAATCCGAAAGACATTGTGGAGCATTTGGAGAATTCGGGTTTCGCCGTCTCCATTTGTAAGAACGGCCCCAATACGGTCTTGCTCGATGCTGTTTATCCGGAACCGGTCGCATATCGTGAGGGGTCAGTCTTGGAGGAGATGACGCCGTGAGGGAAGCGAAAATCGCGTTTCAGCACATCCAACGCACCGGCTGCACAAGCATCATATCTCAGATTGTGGGCGCACTCGATGCTCGCCGAGTGGTGGCAATCAATCACCCGTACACAGGAACGGTTCCTCAACACTCCGAAGATGACACCATTGCCAAGATCGCCCAGGGTGCCACGTACGATCTGATAGCCGGCCACTTCTCATCACATTTGGTTCCGCGTCTTCCAGTCGACTGGAGATGGGTTGTCGTTGTTCGCAATCCCATAGAACGTGCATGGTCGCTGTACGGTTACAAGCGGCGTTATGAAAGGTTCGCCGGAGGCCCAGAACAGTTCCTTGAGGCTTTCGAGCACAGAGTGAAGAATTGGCAGTGCATCATGATCTCCGGATATCAAGACGCCGTCCGTGCGCTCTCACGGATTGAAGCACGTGCGCATATCGCGGCGGAATTCGAAAACCGCGATATCGTATGCCGTGAG
>JALUUK010000252.1 GCA_027021395.1 Acidobacteriota bacterium | reverse complement strand
GCCGACCGCAGCCGGGCGCACGGCGGTGATCTGGTCCACGAAATGACTGTCGGCTCGCATGCGCGCGCTAGGGGGCAATCCCTTCCCTTTAGACACGTTGGAGTACCTCCTCGGAAAGGCGGTAGTACTCTTCCGCACCCTTGGAAGTGGGCGCGAAAGAGAAGATGGGTTCTTTGTACGCGGGAGATTCTTCGAGTCTCACGTTCTTGGAGATGCTGGTGGTGAAGACCTTGTCACCAAAGACTTCGGCGATCTGTTTTTCGATGTCGCGCGCGAGGATGGTTCGGCGGTCGTGAATGGTCACCACGACGCCGAGGAATTGCAGCGAGGGGTTGGCACGAAGGCGAATGCGCTCGTAGGTCTCGAGCAGGTCGTCCGTGCCCTCGAGCGCGAAATAAGAGGACTGGATCGGGACGAGCAAATGGGTCGCTGCCACCATGGCGTTGACCGTCAACATGCCGAGGGTCGGCGGGGTGTCGATGACGACGAAGTCGAAAAGTTCCTTGGCCTCTTCGATCTTGTCTTTGAGCCGAAAATGAGCATCGAGCTGCCCGGCAAGCGCCGGCTCGACCTTGGCGAGCGCGAGTCGCGCGGGAGCGATCAGGAGCTTATCGACGCTGCAGTCGAGCAACGAATCTTCGAGTTTGACGTGGCCTTGAACCAGGACGTCGTACATCGAGGACGTGATGCGATCGAGATCGACGTAGGACAGCGTCGCATTGCACTGCGGATCGAGATCGATGAGGATCGTCCGATGCCCTTTTTGAGCCAAGGCCGCCGCTAGGTTGATGGAGGTCGTGGTCTTCCCCACGCCGCCTTTTTGGTTCGCTACAGCAATGATCATCTACTTCCCCAATCGTCAAAGCCTCACCGCCCGATGATCACCCATGGCCGCATCGAGTCGCGGAAGAGGCGAAAGCGAAAGTGAAAGCTCGAAGAGCCGAGTACTCGGGCGAACCCATGCTAGGCAAGAAAAAAGTGAAAATCAATGATTCTTCGCAGATTCCGGACAAAGGGACGGAATATGGGAACTCCCCTACCCTGATGGTCGGCTTGATCGCCTGCCGTGCGCTACATCTCGTACTTGCCGAGATCATCTTCACCGAGCCCTTCGAGCCATTCTCGGAAGCGCTCGGTTTCCTTGTAGCCCTCGGTGAGGTCGATGTTCTTGGCGGACTCGATGACCTCTTCGCTAGCCCAGATCTGAGCGTCGCAGCGTAGGGCTAGAGCGATGGCATCGGATGGGCGCGAGTCGATCTGCTTGGCGCCGTCGGGCGTGTCGAGGTGCAGCACGGCGAAGAATGTGTTCTCTTGCAGGTCCGTAATGACGATCTTGGTCAAGGTGGCGCTGAGATCGTCGAGTAGGCCGGCGAGCAGGTCGTGGGTCATGGGTCGAGGCGTCTTGACGTGCTCGAGTTCGAGCGCGATGGCATTGGCCTCGAAGGCACCGATCCACATGGGCAACTTGGCATCGCTTTGAGGATCGCGAAGCACGATCATGGGCTGCTGCGTGATCGGGTCGATCATCAGACCTTGAACTCTCATCTCCACGTGCATGGAGCACCCTCCGGCGCCGGGAAACGGCCCCACTGGCGAATCATACGCGAAAATACCGGACCTCTCGACGCGAAATACGGAAAAACACGCCACGCAAGGGTCGAGGCCACGATAGCCACCCTCCGAGGCTCAGTCAAGGCTCAGGCGCCGAAGGCGGAACGCGCATTTCGACTCCGAGCCGGTATTCGGCGTTCGAGAGGCCCGCGAATCAAGCGGCCGCGAAACGAGACCGGTGTGGCATCGGTCAAAAGCACTCGGGCTAGGTCTCCAGGCCGAAGGCCCTCGCCCGGGAAATTGACCATGATGTTCTGCGGCATGCGACCGGCCACTTCGCGGGGATCCTTTCGCGATGGCCCCTCGATGAGGACCTCCACGGTCCGGCCGAGCATGGTGCGATGAATGTCGGCCTGAATTTCCCGCTGCGCCGCTTGCAGAGCCATCAGGCGTGAGACTTTCGTCTTGTCTTCGTCTTCGTCCATCATGGTCGCAGCCGAGGTTCCGGGGCGTTTGGAATAGACGAAGGAAAAGAGCTGGGAAAAGCGAAGCTCTTCGAGCAAATCGAGCGTCGCCTGATAGTCCTCTTCGCTCTCTCCGGGAAATCCGACGATCACGTCGGTCGAAAGCGCGATTTCCGGAATGGCTTCGCGGATCTCGGCGACCTTGTCGCGGAACTTCCGGGCGGTGTACCCGCGGCGCATCAGCCGGAGAATCCTATCGGAACCGGATTGCACGGGGAGGTGCAGATAGTTGCAAGCCGCTTTGACGCGACTCATGGCCTCGATGATCTTCGTGCTCAGATGCAGGGGGTGAGACGTCGTGAAACGAATTCGGTCGAGCGCGGCGAATTCCCCCGCTCGGTAGAGCAGGATATCGAGGCCGTCGTGGGTCTTCGGGTCGCGGTAAGCGTTGACGTTCTGTCCGAGGAATTCGATTTCGCGATAACCTTGTTCCACGAGCGATTCGACTTCTTTCAAGATGTCTTCTAGCGGTCGGCTGTCTTCGCGACCGCGGGTGGTCGGGACGATGCAGTACGAGCAAGTCTTGTTGCAGCCCTCCATGATCGTGACGAAAGCCTTGACCTTGCCCGGCGCGCGTCGGATGGCGTCTTGCCCGCGGATGATGCTGTCTTGATAGAGCGTGGTGTCGACGATGCCGCGATGGTCCTTGAGCTTTCCTAGGATGTCTGGAAGACGGCTCGATGCGCGCGGTCCGATGACGAGATCGACGAAAGGCATGCGCTCACGAACCTGCTCGCCGCTCATCTGCGCCACGCATCCGGTGACACCGATGATGGTTTCGGGGCGAGCCTTCTTGAGGTGCTCGAGTTGGGAGAGCGTGCTGTAGACCCGTTCTTCGGCCTTTTCTCGGATCGCGCAGGTGTTGAGTAGGATGATGTCGGCGTCTTGAAGGCGCGTTGCCTGATCGTAGCCGAGCCCGAGAAGGGTTCCCGCCATCTTCTCGGAGTCGTGCTCGTTCATTTGGCAGCCCCAAGTTTCAATCCAGTAGAGCTTCGACATGGGTGAGCATCCGGTTCTCTTCGGCAGTCATCATGCCCGCCCGCCGCCGCATCAGGCGATGGCGACGGGGTGAGCGCAAATGGTCTTCGAGCCGATCTATGCCGCTGTCGCGTCAGGTCGCGGTTTCCGGCGGCGGAGTACGGTCGCTTTCCGGTGAGGCGGGCGGGTCGGTGTTCGCCGAGAGCGCGTCATCGTTCTTGACCGACGCGTTCAGGCGATCTCTGAGTTCCTTGCCCGGTTTGAAATAGGGCACGGATTTTCCGGGCACGGGAACGCGCTCTCCGGTCCGCGGATTCCGGCCCTGCCGCGGGCGACGCTTCCGCAGACGAAACGAACCGAAGCCGCGCAGCTCGATCTTGTCGCCCGATTTCAGGGCGTCGATGATCGACTGCAAGACCGTATTGACCACGATCTCGGCTTCAGCGCGGTCGATTTCTTTTACGTTCGCGGTGACCTCTTCGACTAGGTCGGCTTTCGTCATGCCCCCTCCACGTCTCTCTTGTCGATTGGCGAATTCACGTGTGAGTGCCTTTTCTCGAACATCAGGTGCTTAGGTGGACGATTCCTCATTCTCGTCGCCCTCGTCCTCTGTCGCCGGTTCGGGCGTCGTTTTGGCTTGCTGACGTTCTTCCGCTCGCTTGCGAATGGCGTCGAGATCGCCGGCCACTTCGCCGAAGGTGAGGGAAGATGCGCGCGACTCCTGATCACGCTCGTCTTGGTAGGTTTCGAGGTCTTTGCCGGCTAGCGCATCGGCCGCCTCTTTGATGGAAAGTCCGATCTTGCGTTCCTCGGGGTCGGTTCTGAGGATCTTGACCCGGACGACTTGATCGGTACTTAGAACATCGCCGGGTTTCTCCACGCGATCGTGCGAGACTTCGGAGACATGGACGAGACCTTCGACGTTTTCGGTCAATTCGACGAAGGCGCCGAAATCGGTCAGTCGCACGACTTTTCCTTCGAGAATGTCGCCCACGTTGTAGCGCTTGAAGAACTCCTGCCAAGCGTCGGGCTGAAGATCCTTGACGCTCAAGCTCAGGCGTTGGTTCTCGGTGTCGATCTTGAGGATCTTGGTTTCGACGGTTTCGCCCTTCTTCAAGATTTCCGCCGGATGCTTGACTCGACGGTTCCAGGTCAGGTCGGAAATATGCACCAAGCCGTCAACGCCTTCTTCCACTTCGATAAAGGCGCCGAAATCGGCGATGCTGCGCACCGTCCCGGTGATCACATCGCCGACGTTGTACTTCTGTTCGATGACGGTCCAGGGGTTGGGGGTCGTTTGCTTGAGTCCAAGCGAGAGGCGTCGGTTCTCCTCGTCTAGATCGAGCACGACGACCTCGACGGAGTCATCCATGCTGAGAATCTTGGAAGGATGTTTGACCCGCTTGGTCCAAGACATCTCCGATACGTGAATCAGCCCTTCGATCCCCTCTTCGAGTTCGATGAAGGCTCCATAGTCGGTCACGCTGACGACTTTTCCGCGCACGCGGCAAAGGCGCGGGTACTTGTCGGCGGCGTTCTCCCACGGGTCGGGGTGCAACTGCTTCATGCCGAGGCTCACGCGCTCTTTGTCTTTGTCGAACTTGAGAACCACGACATCGACTTCGTCGCCGATGGCAATCATTTCCGAGGGGTGATTGACGCGACCCCAGGAGATGTCCGTCACATGCAAGAGGCCGTCGATACCGCCGAGATCGACGAAGGCGCCGTATTCGGTGATGTTCTTGACGATGCCCTTGGCGCGTGTTCCCTCCTCGATCTGCTCGAGCGTCACCTTCTTCTTCTCGGCATTCTCTTCTTCGAGCACATGCTTGCGCGAAACGACGATATTGCCGCGCCGGCGATTCATCTTGATCACACGGACGCGCACCTCTTGATCTTTGTAGGTTTCGAGGTTCCACACCGGACGAATATCCACGAGCGAACCCGGCAGAAAGGCGCGGACGCCGATGTCGACCGACAAGCCGCCCTTGATGCGATCGAGGACTCGTCCGACGACGGTTTCTCCGGTCTTGTAGGCTGTTTCGACACGCTCCCAAACCTTGATGCGTTCGGCTTTTTCTTTGGAGAGCCCGAGGTAGTCTTCGTCGTCGTGCAGCGACTCGACCACCGCTTCGATTTCGGTGCCGACCGCGTACTCCGACTCGTCACCGCGAAACTCCGAGCGGCGAACCATGCCTTCCTTCTTGTAGCCGATGTCGATCAAGATGATGTCGTCGAGCACGCGCACGACCTTGCCGCGCACGACACTGCCGTCTTTGATTTCGACGTTGGGGGTGTACTCGTCGAGCAGGGCGGCGAAATCGAGTTCCGCGTCCGTGTTCGACGTCGACGCAGGAATGCCGTCGCCTTCGTGATTCTTGTCCGTATCGATTTCCATGAACTCCATACCTTTCGTTTCGGTGGGCCGTTGGGATTTGGTTTCTCGGACACGTCGGCGGCACGACACCGAGCGAAATCGACCATGTGGTCGCGCGACTTCGCCCGGTAAACCTCGCCGCCGACGGTGAGCAACCCAGCCCACCACCGAGCGCGCCTAGGCGCACTCGCGGGCCGGGGACGGCCCTCTCCGGGCCAACCTCCGCCAGCAGGGGCACAATCCTAGGGACATCAGCTACTTGGGTCAAGCGATTCGTTCGAGAAGAGCGAAGATTATTCTCGCCGTCGAGATCGCGCTCGCCGGCCGGGCTTGCTCCCACCGCTCTCGCTTGCCCGCCGGTCGAGCGCCGAACGCAGCGCGTTGAGTTCCCGTTCCGTCAGAGGGAGGATCTCGCCGACCCGCATCTTGGCGAGTTTGATCGGGCCGATGGCGATACGGCGGATCTTCCGCACCGGATGCCCGACGGCTAGGAACATGCGCTTGAGCTGGTTTCGCCGCCCCTCGGTCAGGGTGATGCGAATCCAAGAGGCATTCTCGCCGCCCGACTCGAGCCGCACGACGGCCGGCAACGTCCGCTCTCGCTTACCGAGGTAGACGCCCTCTCGCAGTTTCGAGATCGCCGCCGCGCCCGGCAGGCCGCGGACCCTGACCCGGTAGGTCTTGGGAAGGTGCGAACGCGGATGTGCGACGCGGTTCGCCAAATCGCCGTCGTCCGTCAGCAGCAGCAAGCCGTCGGCATCCCAGTCGAGCCGGCCCACGGGGAAAATGCGGCCGCGAATGCGGTGCCTGCGAACGAGATCGGCGATCGTCGGACGTTCCTCGGGGTCGCTCATCGTCACCATGACGTCTCGCGGCTTGAAAGCTTTGAAGACCCGGGTGGTGGAGCGAGCTTTGAAGCGGATGCGTTTGCCGTCGAGGCGAATGGCGTCGCGTTCCGGATCCGCCTTGGATCCGAGTCGATCGACGACTTGACCGTTGACCTTGACCCGACCTTCGAGAATGATCTTCTCGGCCGCTCGACGCGAGGAGACCCCTGCGCGAGCCAGCACTTTTTGGATTCTCTCCTCGGCCATCACCTACTCCGCATCGCCGCGGGCCGCGTCGGGACGCTCCTGAGGGATGGGGTTCTCGTCCGTCTCCGACGGCGCCTCGGAAGACGCTTCCGACGTTGCCGGGGAAAGATCGACTTCGCCGCGAGCTTCTTCGTTCGCATCCACCTCGCCGTTTTCTTGATGAGGCTCGGCCTCGTCGATCTCTTCGCCGAGGCCGTTTTCCCCCGTAGGGAAGAGCCGGTGTTGCGAGGGCAGAACTTGGGTGGAGTAAGCCTCCACCGGGGGGAGATCCTCGACGGTATCAAGACCGAAATGCAAGAGGAATTCGCGGGTCGTGCCGTAGAGCATGGGGCGCCCGACGACACGCTTGCGTCCGACGATGCGAATCAGCTTGCGGTCGAGCAAGACGCGCAGCGCATAGGACGGGTCGGTTCCTCGAATCTCTTGAATCTCCGGCGAAGTCACGGGCTGGGAATATGCGACGATCGCCAGCACGTCGAGCGTTGCCGGTGTCAGTCGCTGCCGGTTGCGGAAGCGAAAGAGGGTTCGCAGCGGCTCGGCGACCTCGGGGCTGGTCACGAGTCGAATGCCTCCGGCTACGTGTTCGAGCCGTATGCCTCGACTCGGGTCGGCAAGCGCGTTTTCGAGCGTGGCCGTGGCTGCATCGATGCGCGCATCTTCGACTCCGGGAAAGGCCGCGCGCAGTTCCGAGCGGCTCAGAGGCTCCGACGACGCAAAGAGAAGGGCCTCTAGGACGGCGACCAGAGCGGTCTCATCAGCCCCCACCGATTCTTCCGGCGGGCGCTTAGCGCTGCCTTCCGATGCTCCAAGCTCCGCACCCATCAGACCTGTGCCTCCTCGGTGCCGGAAAGAGGGAGTTCGGCACCTTGCGCGGAGTCTACCTGAGGTGGACTCCCCTGCCCCGTTCCGTTCTCCGACGAATCGGAATCCTGCCCCTGCTGCTCTTCGGCGGCGTCGTCATCGATGGTCTCGGCGCGTTCAAGATCCCGACCGAGGATCGCAATGTCATCTCGCGGCGTGGGCTGGCGCGCATCGACGGCTCCGAGTTTGACGAGTTCGAGCAGAGCCAAGAAGAGCACGACGCGTTCGAGGCGCGTACGGCAGGCATCGAGCAACTCGCGAAAGGAGACCGTCCGCACCCCGTCCCCGCGATCGAAGTGATTGACGATGCGTCGCATCAGATCCTGAATCTTGAAATCGTCGCGCCGGATCAGGGTCGTTCGATCTTCGGATTCGAGGCGACGAAGCACGCGCTCGAAGGCACGCACCAGATCCGTCAGGTCCACCCGCAGTGTATAGCAGCCGGCGAGTTCTTCGGGTGGGGGCGCCGTGCGGACGTAAACCAATTCTCGCGCGCTTTCCATCGCGGCGAGTTCCTCGGCCGCATTCTTGTACTTTTCATATTCGAGTAACTGCCGCGAAAGCTCGGCGCGCGGATCCTCCCCCGCGTCCGCCGCCTCGGGGTCCGTCGGCAGCATCAGGCGCGACTTGATATGCGTCAGCGTCGCAGCCATCAGCAGGTACTCGGAGACGATTTCGAGGTCCATCGGCTGCATCGCATCGAGGTACTCGTTGTACTGACGCGAAATCTGAAAAACCGGAATATCGAGTATGTCCATGTTTTGCGAGCGTACGAGGTGGAGCAGCAGATCCAACGGACCTTGAAAATGCGGTACGGAGACTTCCCATCGCTCCCCGGATTTCGCAGGGTCTTCGACAGGCAGAGGTATCTCGGGATGGTCGGGATGGGAGCTTTCGGTCGTCGTGTTCATCGCGGGGACAGTGTACCGCGGCGGCACCCCATTCCAAAGCTTCAGTCGTCGACCGCTTTGCAAAGAGCCCTCTCGATATCGCGGGTGAGGACTTTGGCGGTACGTGCGAGGACCTCATCTTCCGGAGAGAAGAACGGGTGACCCGTCGTGCCGACCTGTTTGGCGACGCGTCGTCGCTTCTCGTAGACAGGGGTGTTCCCATCGCCTCGCTTGCGGATCGTGATCCGGTAGCGTGTTTCGATCTTGCGGACGTAACCGGGCTTTTCTCGGCCGCTGCGGCGGTCGAGAACCGGTCGGCCTCCCGGCAGCGTCCGTTCGCGCCAGAACTCGACTTCGACCACGACGAGGAGATCGGCCGGGGTCTTGGGTACGGCCGGCTTGACCGCGCATCGGGGCCGAGCCAATCCCCCAAGCAGCGCTCGCTCGAGGCGATCGAGGGTCAGTCGTGAGATTTCCCGGCGTGCCTGTATCTCGAGCGAATAGAGGCGAACGGTGTCGTCCGAGCGAGCAAAGACGCGCAGTGCGCCGAAATCCGAAAAGAGCAGGACGGCAAGCACCGAGAGGGCAAGCAGAGGCCGCAGCGTGCGTTGGGTGGATGCCGGAGCGGGAAGTGGGCTTTCTACTTTTCGCGAAAGACGAGCCGTACCATGCCCATCGATAGGACATCGCCTTCGACGAGCTTCCGGCTTCGTCCGGCATCGAGTCGTGCGCCGTTGACGAAGGTGCCATTGAGTACGCCGACTTCTTCCTGTACGTGCCATGCACCGTTCCGATGACTCAGCCGCGCGTGACGCCGCGAAACCGAGCGCTTGGTGTCGACACTCGTCAGATCGATCTCCGGCTGGATTTCGGTCACCGGATCGTACCGGCCGACCAGCAGCTCGTTGCCGGTCATCGGGAATGCCGCTTCTCCCGATTCTACGACGAGACGCCCGGAAGTGCTCGATGTGCTCTTGGCGGGGGGAGGAGTTGCAGGTGCGTCGTCGGTCTTGGATGCGCCTTGATCGGATGCTTGGAGAAGCCGGACTTCCAACCTTTCGAGGCGCATGGAGAGTTTTCGCATCAGCCGGACGGCAATCTCGGGATTCGCGCGAAGCATTCTCTCGAACGCACCGGCTCCAAATTCGACGATCTCGCACTCTCCCACGGCCTCGGCCGTCGAAGGATAGGGCCGCCCCTCGAGCAGCGCGCCCTCCCCGAAGAAGTCGCCGCGCTCGAGCAGCGCGATCTCCGTAGGAACTCCACCATCTTCGCCCGAAGGCCGAAGCAGACGTACTTCACCGGCCTGCACGACGAACATGCAGGCACCCCGCTCGCCGGCGGCGACCACCCGTTCTCCATCCTTGTAGTGGACTGTCAGAGCTTTGAATGCGTTCGAGGCCATCGGCGGCCGTCACCCTCCGGGTTTCCATCGTTGCCGGTTGCCGGGTTCCCTGTGGCCGAACCCTTTCGGGGAATATGGGATCGCGATCCACCGCTCGCAATCATCGGTTTTTCCTATGCCGGATCCGCCTCTCTCCGCGCGCCAAGGCGGCGGAGGCTTCGTAGCGCACGTCCTGAGACGGGTCGTCTTTGGCGACGGCTTCGAGGATCTCGCGAACGCCCTCGAAGCCGGCTCGTGCGAGTTCTCTGACCGCGACCATGCGTACGCTTTCTTCCGGATCCGTTCGAGCCAAGCGGATGATCAGGCGCTGAACCCTCGCCGCCGCATCGCCGGCCACGGCTCGCTTGGAGTGAGGTCCGCGGTGCTTGTCGAAACGGCCTCGCGCTAGCGCTCCACCGAGGACTTCGAGAACGCGTTCCCGCCGCCATGGAGAGACGTCTCGCGCCCTGTCGAAAAGAGCCGGCAGCCAATCCTCGTCGCAAAGAACATGGCGAGCCGCCTGGTCGAGCGCGACGTCGATCAGGTACGGATTCTTTCCCGCCAGCCAAGCGACGAGGTCCTGCATCGTCTGCGAGCGATCCGGAGAATCTTGCCAGGCGACGATCTTTCGAACGGCGTCGAGCAGGGCTTCGCCGCCTTCGGCAGGGATGGGAATCCGGGCCCGAAAGCCTCCTTCCGGGCGGTAGAGGTGGTGCTGCGCAATTTCGCCGTCGCTGTCCACCCAAGGGCCGAGCACGAAGATCGCTTCTTCACCCTCCCGGATCGCAAAGGCCGGATCGCCCGGCGGGCGCATCAGGTTGGATCCGCGGTAAGAGATCATGATCTCTCGGCCGAGTCCCTCGCCGCGCAGCGTCTCGAAAATCTCCACGCGGGCCTTGAGCTTGGCCTTGCTCGCTTTGCCGCGGACCACGACGGGGCCGGCAAGAATCCTCTTGGAAAGATCGACACCGGAGGAGACGATCGCCGGATCATCCGACTTGCTGCGATCCGATTTGCCGGCGAACGCGGCGAATCCGCCCGTAGACGCCACGACCAAGAAGCAAGCCGCAGCGAGGCCGAATCGGCTCATACTCACTCTCCGCGGCCGCATGGTCGGCGATCGCCGTCTTGCGCGAGGCGTTGGCGTGGTAGAAGACGCCGGACGGTGATTCGCGACGACGGCTTGGTGCGACGGTTCTTCTCCTCCGAGCCGCGCGCCATGGATCAGAGCAAGACGACACGCGCCGAGTCGCAAAGGACGCAGAGAGGGAGGATCGGCACCGAGCCTGTCTTCACTGCGCAGACTCCACGAAGGTCTAGGGATCTCTATCGCGGCCGTGCTCCCATGCCGGCTCCAAGCAGGATGAAACCGACCGTCAGGGCGCCGGCTCCGATCTGCATCAGGGGGTCTGGAGTCTCGTTCCACAGTCTCAGGGGCTCGCTCAAACGCTCGAGCGGCATGGCTGGATTGGTGACGGCAAGCAGCAGCAAGCCGACGGCAGCGCCGAGCACACCTCCACTTAGAGCGCCTCCGATGATACGCGGAAGACGACGCGGCATCACCACGGCCTCTTCATGGCTCTTTTGGACCGGGGCGCTGCGCGAGGTGGCGACCGGATTCGGAGCCGTCTTTGCGGCGGCTGTGCTCGCGGCGGAGGGGGAAGAGGGAGCGGGGCGCTCCGGCAGGGGCGCCGGGCCCCCAACTTCCCTTTCCTTCACACGGGCAGCGGCGGTCCCTGCGCTTTGCTGCTCGAAAGCGGGTACGACGGAGCGAAGCGCCTCCTGCGCATCGTCTTGGACGGGCTTGGCTGCCGGAATCGGTGCGGGATAGACGCCGGCCGGCGCCGAAACATAGCGCTTGGTCCGGATCACGGTCGCCGTTGCGCCGACCCCTCCGGATGTCGGGCTCACGATCCAAGCTCCAAGCGCAGCATCAGGCGGTATCTTTGCGAGCCGATCACCACCGGGATCTGGATTTCCTGGGCCTCGCCCGGTGCGAGGCGGGTGGCTTCCACCCCTTCTTCGGCGAAGAGCGGATCGTCGGGTGCCACGGCGAGTGCGGAGACCTTCGCACCGACTGCGGCCGCGGCCTCGGGCGCCGTTGGGGCGGCCGGGGAGGCGAAATCGATCGGAGGGGAGTGCAACTCGGGAATGGTCGGCGCAGCCGGAGGGGTTGCCGCGGCAAGCATGTCGCCAAGCTGTTCCCTGCTCAGCTGCTGCGTTTCACCGCCTCCGGCAGGCGCGGGTACGGCGGCTGGGGCCGGAAGGTCCAACACGTCGTCTTCGCGAGAGGGGGCGGGACGGCTCGCCGCAGCCGTCGGCGGGTTGATCTGGAAAATGTCGCCATGCGTTGCCGCATGGGCCGTCGGCGTGGCCCCCGCCGGCGGGTTTTCCGCCGGTACGGTTCCGCCGGCCGACGCGAAGTTCGACTTCTGCGGGGCGGCCTCCGGCATGGTGGGAATGGCGAGCGTCGGGGGCGGATCGGCTTTGGGAGGGGTCAAGTCGGCATGCGCAGCGGCGGGTGCGGCTGCGGGGCGAGAGTCGGGGACGGCGGCAGGGCGAGGATCCAAGGCAGCCGGCTCAGGCTTTCGGGCGGCCGGCTCGGGTGCGGGCGCTGCCGCCGGGGGCGCGGGTTCGACTTTCGGTGTTGGTGTCGGTGTCGCTGCCTGCGAGGCGGAGGCACCGGCTGCGGGTTCTTCCCCGTATCGCTCGTTGAGCTTGAGCAAGACCAGCTTCGTGATGTGTCGCAACGTTTCCTGCACGCCCACCCCCGTCGTGGCGATGGCTTCGTAGAACGGTGCGTTGTATTTGTTCAACTGATCGTTGAGCGTTTCGATGGGAAGCGCTCCGGGAAGGTCCTGCTTGTTGAATTGCAGGACGTGCGGTAGCTCCGCCAGGGACAACCCTTGCGCGCCGAGATTCTCCTCCAGATTGCGGAAAGAATCGCGATTGGCCTCGATCATGTTTTCTTGGCTATCCGCCACGAAGACGACGCCATCGGCGCCTTTGAGCACCAGCCGACGCGTTTCGTTGTAGAAGACCTGCCCGGGCACGGTATAGAGCTGAACCTTCGTCTTCATGCCTTGGATCTGACCGAGGTCGATCGGAAGGAAATCGAAGAAGAGCGTGCGATCGCTCTTGGTCGCGAGAGAGAGCATTTTCCCTCGAACCCCACCGGGGAGGTGATCGTAGATGAATTGCAGATTTGTGGTTTTTCCACAGAGTCCCGGACCGTAGTAGACGACTTTTGTCGTCAACTCGCGCGTTGCGTAATTGAACACGACCATCGTGTCCTCTCCCTTGCGACCCGGCCCTTCTTCCGCCGGGCAATGGATGAAGTCCGGGTAGGCACGTACCCGGGACTGGCGATGGTCAACATAGGTCGAAATGGCGTGACCTGTCAAAAGCGAATTTCTTCGCTTGCATTGTATCGCCTCGCGCGGGAGCGGTTCGCAGGCTTTTTCGGCACCGCGAACACGTTCCGTTCGCTC
>JALUUK010000251.1 GCA_027021395.1 Acidobacteriota bacterium | reverse complement strand
CGTGCTTATCTTCTTCTAGGTGAGTACTCATCGTCATCTTTCCGAAGTGGCGCGCTTGATCGAAGAACTCGGGATCGAGGACTCTTCGGCGGCTTCGCCCTACTTGCAGAGATTCGAGCGCGGTCAACGCCGGCACGCGTATTTCGAGACATCGTCTGCGGATTTTCTCGCGACCGCACTCGAGCGCGACGTCATCTTGCTCGGCGAGTACCACCCCTTGCCGACGGCGCTGGATACGGCCGGGTGGCTGATCGGCCGTCGAAGCGATGCGCGGCCCTGGTGTCTAGGGCTCGAGGCGATTCACGCGAGAGATCAGTTTCATCTCGACGCATTTCTCCGGCGGCAGATCGACGAGGAGGAGTTGTGTCGGAGGATTCACTTTTCTGAAGAGTGGGGGTATTGCCGGCGCGGCTTGAAGACGTTGCTCAGGAAGGCCCGCGATGGTCGTGTGGAGGTTCTCGGACTGGATATCGCGCCGCGCGGCGGCGCCGAGAGCCTCGAGCTGAGAGACGAGGTGATGGCCGAGCGACTAGTCGGTCGTCTCGAACGGGCCGATCGCCCCCGGCTCGTCGCCGTGCTCGGCGAAGCCCATCTCGCGGACGAACATCTGCCTTCGCAAATCCTATCGCGCTCACCGAAGACCTTGCTCTTGCGCCTGCTCCACGATCGACCGGCCGAGCGAGCGCGATCGGGGTGGTACTGCGAGTCCGGCCGTGATCTCTTCGTGCGGGACATGGTGACGGCAGGAGTCCGGGAACGCTCGCTCTGCGGTGTCTACCGGGAGTGGGCGAGGCAAGAGCGGCGGCACGACGGCAGCGACCCGACGACGGCCCTAAGAGAGATGATCGACGCGCTCGCCCACTCGCTCGACATGGATCCTAGGCGATACCGCGTCGGCGAAGCTTTGCGTCTCGCCGATCGATATCCGATGGCGATATGCGACAAGGATCCGGAAGCGGTCGAGCGCCTGCTCCGCCTCGCCGGTCTCGGCGAGCGGCGCATCCGCGCCGTCTCGAGGCGATGCGGTCGCGGGCGGATCCACTTCGTCGACGAGGCCCGCTTGGTGATCATGCCGGATGACCGCCTCGAGACCTTGTCGGTGGCGGCTTCCGAAGTCTTGACGAGAAGTCTGCGTGGCTGTGCGCCCGTGCCGGAGCGCGAAGCGGGTCGACCGCCGCTCGCCGGCATGGTCCATGCCGGAGTGACCTCCGGACTCGCCTTCCGTCTTCGCGATCCCTGGCCGCCGTACCAGGATCGACTGCCGATGCTGCCCGCACTCGGTCACGCGCTCGTGCATGCCTTTGGTCCTCACGCGAGGCGTGACGAAAGACGCGAGATGATTCGGCGGTGGCGCATCTGCTCGACTCGCGAGAGGCGCGATTCCGTGCGGTGCATCTCCGCGTGGATCGGTGCGGCTCTCGCTCGCGCGTGGTCTGCCGGAACGCTCGAGTCGAAACAAGTCGCGCAGGCGGCAAAATGGCGTCTCGATGGTCCACGACAGGCCGCGCGATGCTTCGCTCGACTGATCGCTTGGACGCAATGAGATCGTCGAACGACGCATCCGCCGTGCCGCCCGAGCAGAGTTTCGCGCCGGCGGAGTGAGTCGCTCACGGTCGATGAGTCAACGAGAATCCTTACCCTAGAGCTACTCCTCTTCGACTTGGATTTCCGCCTCGGCGCTGCTGCGGTGGACGAAGAGCAACGCACGGCCGGCGGAAAAGGTCCCCTTTTCGCGTCCCGTGCCGCCATCTTTGCGGCAGCCGCTCTTGCCTACCAAGCCGCAGGCGAAGGTTTTCTTCTGCGTCCCGGCTTCGAGCGTCCAGCGGTAGGCCCAAGGGCCGTTTCGATTCACGACTTCCGCACGCACTTCCGAAGTGCCCGTGGCGAGCAGGGGAGAGATATCGATCCAACCCGCGCGAAGTTCCGCAGCCGAAGCCACGGCCGTTCCATCGACGAAGATCACGACTTCGTCGTCTGCTCCGTGCACCCGGACCCGGGCGTGCAGCGGCGGGCTTTCTTCCTCCCCGAACTCGATACGCTCGAGACTGGAAAAAGGGAAGGTCTCGCGCTCGCCGTCGTCGTGTTCGAAGATCAGCCGCCGGCGGTCGAGTTCGATCACCATTCCTTCGTATTCGCTTCCGTCTTTCAAGACGATCAGATCGGCGGCGATCACCGGGGCGACGTTCGCAAGGCACAGCCAGACGAGAACGCCGCCCGCGATCCACCTCGTTTCCTTGATGCGAGACATCCCATCGACTCCTTTCGCGCCCGGCGCGTTGCGACACGCTACGCTTTCCATCCACACCGCATCAGGCCCACGCCGATGATACGATACACCGGCGCGGGCCGGGAGGAGTTTTCCATGCTGCCGCTCGCTTCCCACCGGTTTTCCCGCCCGTCTTCGCCGACGATTCGTTCGCGCTCCGTTCCTTCTTTCGATTGTCCGATGGCAGGTGCAGCGCTCGTCGTCGGTTCCGGGCGCATCATCGCCGGCCATATGCTCGACATGCCCGAACACAAGATCAGCGCCTATCTCACTCGCGCCTTGTGCGCTCGTCGCTCGCAGCGCGTTCGCTGCGAAGGCCGGGACGTCACGCTGACGCCGATCGATCAGCCGTTCGTCGGAGGCTTGATCGTGCCCGCGGAGGCGTCCGGTGCCTCCTCGCCGGGCAGCGATCCGCTCGAAAAGGTGAAAGCATGGTCCGAAAGCGCGATGACCGAAGCGATGCGAATGGATCCCTTTCTTCGCTTGGAATCCTCTTCTCCATCGCTTTCTCCTCTGCTCGATCGCCTGCGCAAGATTGCGGGGACATCGATCTCGATCTTGGTGCTCGGCGAGACCGGCAGCGGCAAGGAGGTGGTGGCCGGAGCGATTCACGAAGCCTCGGGAAGGCCCGGGCGCTTCGTCGCCGAAAACTGTGCCGCGTTGCCGGACGGCTT
>JALUUK010000250.1 GCA_027021395.1 Acidobacteriota bacterium | reverse complement strand
GAGATCAAGCGGTGCTCATCACATGTCTTTTTGAAGACGTCTCGGCGCTCAGCATTCGCCCCGACAACGAGTCAGTGCTGATGAAGCACGGCGAACGAGCCTCGACTCACTGCAGCCCACCCATCGCGAAGGAGTGGTGATCTCGAAGGAAAGGAGAAAGTGAATTGGTCGGGGCGAACTGATTTGAACAGTCGACCACTCGCACCCCAAGCGAGTGCGCTACCAGGCTGCGCCACGCCCCGACCTCGAACGAGAACTGCGGAGACCCTGGCGGATCCGACGTGGGGTGACGTCACGGGCTCCGAGCAGGCGGGATTCTAGCACCAAAGGGGCCGACCTCAAGTGATTCCTCGGCTTTGGCGACCGTCGGCAGTGATGGCTCGTCTAGAGCGGAACCGACGGCCGAAGGGATCCCGCCTTCCGCTCGGACCGCTCTAGCGCGAAACGGGGCCGAGCAAGAGCAGTAGGGCTTCGCTCTCGGCCGTGAGCGCATTGATGCTCTCGACGGCCTCCGCGACGTCTTTGGCGATGGCGCTGCGCAGGTCTCGCTCGCGCTTCTGAACGGCCCGCAGATCGGCCGCGGCCCGTTCATACTCGTCCCGCAGCGCGGACTCGCTGTTTTCGGCAAGAGCAAGACGTTCGCGAAGTTCGAGCATCGTTTCTTCGCCGCCACTGAGACGTTCGCATTCGCCGGCCAAGCCGGCAACCTCGCCTTTGAGCACCTCGACCTCCAAGCGGGCTTGCTCCGCCTCGGTCCGGGCATGCTCAGCGCGTTGCTCGAGCGTTTTCGCCGTCTCCTTCGCTCGCGCTGCTTCTTCGCGAAGCTGAGCGAGCGCCTTCTTGGCCTCGGCACATTCCTTGCGCAGGCGCCTAGCCTCGGCTTCGAGTTCCCGAGTGCGCGTCTCGGCTTCTTGCAGGCGTTCGGCCCGCCGTCGCTGCCGCTCGACTTCGCGCTGCAATTCGACGACTTCGTTGCGCGCCTCGGAGAGCGCGAGAGAGTGACGATTGCTTTCGGCGGCGGCTCGGCGGAGGTCTCGGTTTTCGCCGGCCAGAACGGCGATCTTCTGCTTGAGTCCGGCGAGGTCCTCGTCGGAGTCGGCCGCGGGCTCCGGGGGAGATGGAGTGTCGGCGGAGGCTTCGCCCTGGTCTGGAAAGCGCGAGGCCAGAATACCTCGGACGTCCCCGAGCGTGCGTTTTTCTTCCTGAAGCAGTCGCCTGATCTCCTCCGCCATCGCCAGCGCTCCGGAATCATAGCGGCGTTTGCTGCCCACGCGTTTGCCGAGCTGCGAAAACTCACCCTCCCAAAACTTGAGAACATAGGGCTGGATATCGAGCTTCTGACAAACGTCGCCTGCGCGGGCGAACGCCTCTCCCGGCCTTTTCTCGCGAGAGTTGTTCGTAGCGGAATGCGATTTCGCTTTGCTGCTGCTCATGGGTCGACGATCACTCCTCGAAAACGATGCGATGCCTCCACCGATCGGCGGAACCCGTGTGACGACGGGAGGCCACGGCCATTGTATCAGCACTAGGTTCCGTCTCGAAGGACTGCTTCGGGAATTCGGGCTATCCGCTCGACTCGGCCGAGGGAAGGCTCTCGCCGCTCTCGCCGTCGAGATTCGATCCGATGGTTTCTTCGAGCAGACTTCGATAGTGCTCGAAGAGGTAACGCTTGATCGAAGCACCATCGGCGAGTTCACGCGCCCGGCGGACCACCGCCGCGGCTTCCGCCGCATCGGCACGGCGAAGGACGGAACGGATCTCCGGCAGAGCCAAAGGGTTGCAAGAAAAATGGGTCAAGCCCAGACCCAGCAGCGTCAGAGAACCCAGCGGATCCGAGCCCATCTCCCCACACAAACTCACCGGAATCTCCGCCTCTTTGGCCGCGAGGATCGTCTCGCTGATCAGAGAGAGCACCGCCGGATGCCAGGGATCGTAGAGGTAGGCCACGGATTGGTTTCCGCGGTCGATGGCCACCGTGTACTGAATGAGATCGTTGGTCCCGATGGAGAGAAAATCAGCTTCTCGGGCCAGATGCCGCGCGACGAGCGCGGCTGCGGGGACCTCGACCATGCAGCCGAGCGGAACTTCGCCGACCTTTATGCCTTCGGTGCGCATCTCCTCGCGCGTTTGATGGAAGAGTTCTTTGACCCGGCGCCATTCTTCGAGCCCCGAGATCATGGGCACCAGAATCCAAATGTTCTCGAACTCTGTGGCGGCGGCGAGCAGAGAGCGAAGCTGAACCTTGAAGATATCCGGCTGGGCCAAGCAGAAACGCACGGCCCGCAAGCCGAGCACGGGATTCGCCTCATCGGAGCGCAGAACTTTGTGAAAATACTTCTCACCGCCGAGGTCGAGCGTGCGGATGATCGCCGGATGAGAAGAGCACGCCGATGCAATGCGGCGATAAGCCGCCGCGTGATCCTCTTGGCTCGGCAAACTCGGAGAGACCGTCAAGAAGAGAAACTCCGAGCGGTACAGTCCCACGCCGTCGGCGCCGATGCGTTCGACGGTGGCCATTTCGTCCGGAAACTCGATGTTCGCCGAGACACGCAGCGCGATGCCATCAGAAGTCGAAACCGGTCCGCTCTCGGCTTCGTATTCGTTCTCCTGCCGACTGAGCGCATCTTTTTCCCGGCAGTAGCGTTCGAGAGTTTGAGGATCGGGGTCGACGACGATGCGACCATGTCCACCGTCGATGACGACTCGTTGGCCGTCGTGCACCGCGGCGGTGGCTCCCTTCGCGCCGAGCACGGCGGGTATTTCCAGTGCGTTGGCAAGAATCGCAGTATGCGAGGTTCGCCCCCCCTCTTCGGTGACGAAGCCGACGATGCGCGGTTGATGCAGCCATATCGCATCCGAGGGACTGAGACCATGCGCGACGACGATGGTTTCTTCAGAAAGCTGAAGTTCGCGACGCTTGCCCGTTCCTCCGCTGAGAATG
>JALUUK010000249.1 GCA_027021395.1 Acidobacteriota bacterium | reverse complement strand
ACGTCGAAGGGTGGCGGTTCCGGCGAATCTGAACGCCTGTTCCGGTTGATGGTGAACACCTGTTCCGGTCAAGGTGAACACTCATCGGAGCGGAGCGACGATGGCTTTGGCTTCCTCCATGGTTGTGTTGCCTGGGATTCTATCCGATTTTGCTATCTATCTGAGAAATATCCGTAGCAGGCCCTGTGGTAGCTGTGGGAATCGCGGAGCGATTTCCAAGGATCTGTGGTCGAGTGCGCCGCGGCAGTTTGCGGCGTAGTCGTCCATGGATCCGGCAGTTTCCACAGGGCTCTTCCGATCGCCGCCCGATCACTGGTTATCCTTCTTCCCCGAAGAGTTACGAGCTCGGACCTGGCGCATGGACGGGCCCTTGATGGCGATCTTGTGAGCGCCGTGGATCAGGCGATCGCAAATGGCATCGCCCATGGAGGCTTCGCCGATAGCTTCATGCCAGGATTTCACAGGCAGTTGAGTGGCGATCAGCGTGGATCCACGCTCTGAGCGATCCTCGAGGACCTCGAGCAGATCCTGGCGCTCGCCGTCGCTCAGGGGTGTGAGAAGCCAGTCATCGATCGCCAGCAGTTCCAGCTTGGCCAGTTTTGCGAGCAGGCGACCGTAGGACCCATCGCCCCGCGCGACAGCGAGTTGCTGCAGCAGTCTCGGTGCTCGGACGTAATACGCACGGTAGCCGACCCGACAGGCGCACTGTACGAAGGCGCAAGCGAGGTAGGTTTTGCCGCTGCCCGTGGATCCGGTGATCAGGAGGTTGTGATGTTCGCGTATCCACTGGCAGGTACCCAGTGACATCACGACGCGACGGTCGAGTCCACGCCTCGGAGCGAAGTCGAGATCTTCGAGCGAGGCCGGGTAGCGGAGCTTGGCCGTTTGCAGACGCCGGATGAGCTTGCGATTCTCACGAGCCTCGTACTCCTCGTCGATGAGCAATCCCAGACGATCCTCAAAGGCAAGCTCAGCGTACTCGCTCGAGCAGGCTTGGCGTTCGAGTGCATCGACCATCGCATTCATTCTCATCGCCTTCATCTTCTCCATGGTGGGTTGGTTCAGCATTTCCGTTCTCCTAATCGTAGTAGCTCCCGCCGCGGATGTTCTCGTGAATCGGCGCCGGCGGCCGCGGTGCCATCTTCCCGGGCAGCGGGAGCTGTTCGACGCCCGAGGAGAGGATGTTCTTCACTGTGCGATAGCTGAGGGAGCCCAGATGAAGGGCCCGGCCGCAGGCGGCCTCCAGGCGCTGCTCGCCATACTTCTTCCCCAGTCGCATGATCCCCAGACAAGCGCGGAAACCCTGTTCGGGATGCGGACGACTCTCAAGGATTCGGCGCACGATCTTGGCGGTTTCGGGGCCATGTCTTTCCGCCCAGCGGATGAGACGGGAGGGCGTCCACTCGGCGTGGGTACGGTGTGCGCTCGGCATGTGTTCCGGACAGGTCGATGATTGGCCAAGACCTGAGAGACGGCGGTGGGAAGCCACGCGCCGCGATTTATGGAATACCTCCACAGTGGAGTGGGTGATTCGCACGTCGAGCGACTCACGCATGAGTTGGTAGGGTGCCGAGTAGAAGTTTGAAGCCACCACGACGTGATAGTCGATGTTCAGGCGGCAGCTCTTCCATTCGGCCATTTCGTAACGCGTTGCGGGAAGCGGCTTGAGTGCGGGGCGGTCCAGCGAGTCAAACAACTCCTGACGGCTGACCCCAAGCTCCCGCATCGGTCGGGCATTGAGATCCACCAGCAGCTCGCGAATCGCTGCGTTGAGTGCGCCGATACTGAAAAATGTCTGGTTGCGCAGCCGCGCGAGAATCCAGCGCTGTGCCAACAGGACACCGGCCTCCACCTTACCCTTGTCCTTGGGTCGGCGGACCCGCGCGGGGATCACGATCGCGCCGTAATGCTCCGCCAGATCGCTGTAGGTGCGATTGATCAGCGGCTCGTAACGGCAGGGTTTCGTCACTCCGGATTTCAGGTTGTCGGGAACGTAGATCGCGGCCGATCCACCGAAGAACTCGTTCATGCGCGCATGGGCTCCGACCCAAGAGGGCAGATCCTGGGACGGACAAGCCTCGGCATAGGTATATGAACTCGCCCCCAGCACGCCCACGAAGACCTCGACCTCTGTCACTTCCCCCGTGCGGTCGTCTGTGATCAAGGCCCTCTTACCGGAATAATCGACGAAGACCTTCTCGCCCGCTCGATGGCGCTGGCGCATCGAAGGCTTCAGCAGCCCCGCCCAGCGCCGGTACCGCTCGCAGAACTGGCTGTACCGCACGCCCTCCGGATGCGCTTCGAGGTACTCCATCCACAGCAGCAGAAGCGTGACGCCGGGACGCTTCAACTCACGGTGAATCCAGGCCATATCCGGCAACGGACGCGAAGGCCGGCCACCCTTCGTCGGCGGAAACAACAGGGTCTCCAGTGCGCCGTCGTCCAACTCCACAGGCAGCGGCCAGCTCAATCCAGCCAGCTTCGCCCGACCGAGATAGTCCGTGATCGAGCCCAGACTGACCCCGCAGGTACGAGCAATCTCGCGATGGCTCAGACCCGCCTCCCACTTCAGACGTAGTATCTCGCGTGTCTTCCTCATTGACAGTCTCTTGCCAGCCATCCAGACCTCCGTCATCCAACTCGAAAGTCTGAGGGTGCCACGCCGTCGATGAGTGTTCAGATAGACCGGAATCGGTGTTCACGATGACCGGAATCACTGTTCGAAATCACCGGAATCCGTGTTCACCTTACCCGGAATCGCTGTTCAGATTGAACCGGAATCACTGTTCACCTTCATCCGGAATCAGCGTTCAGATTGGACCGGTACGGCCATCCGGCGCGGATGATGCCGCCTGGACTGCGACGGCTCGGCAAATGTTCAGATTTCTACGGTTTCGGATGAGCGGCGACACCGACCAACGGATGAGCATCGTTTTTCGTCATT
>JALUUK010000248.1 GCA_027021395.1 Acidobacteriota bacterium | reverse complement strand
CGGTCCGTAGGGTCGACCACGCCGTCGACGATGGTCCGGTCGATATTCGATGCCCCTTGTAGAGAGGTTGCCGCTAGCGCCATCGAGCCGGCAAACGGCAGCAGAAAGTCCTTGTCGAGAAACTCGGATTTCCACCAGTAGGTCACTGCATAGTTCTGACCATCGGCGACTCGCCACAGAAGGTTGCGGCGCCAGTAGTCTTCGGTGGGTTCAAAACGTGGAATCGACGCGGTATCGTCTCGCTTTACAGGGGGCGGCTCCTCGGGAATCAGCGACTGAGCTAGGCCGACGGGCGCGAGAGCGGATGTCGCGATCACACATGAAAGAAAAACGACGCACCACCGCTTCGCCGTTCCGAAGGAGCTTGGCGAGAAGTCGAGTTGTTGAGAGTCTCTAGGAGCCTGCGCGGCATCGATCATCACGGATCTCTCCGGAAGCGTCTCCGACGACCGGAGCGCTCCTCTTCGACTCCTAGGTGGCCTGCCGCCACACAAATCCTTCGAAGATTTCAAGAAAAAATGACCAGAGCCATGCCGATGCTTGGAAAGCCGCTGCGTTGCGGACGCCCCGCTAGGAATCGAAAGTTTTTCTTTGCGGCCTTGGCGGCTTGGCGCGCGATGTCTTGCTCCACATGAAGCGCACCGACCCCGAGACCGCCAAGCGGTCGCGCCAAGCCGCCAAGCCCGCAAAGGAGAATCTCTCGTGACAGAAAACGAGCCGGCCCGAGAGATCGTCGATGGCACGCGATCTAGATACTCTTCATTCCATTCCCGAACCCCGCGCCACCGAGCAGGAATCCGCCCCGCGGGCGAAGCGGATGCATGGCGAGGAGGCTGCGCAGGGACCGGAGCGAAAACAGGTTGCGTTCGCGGTCTTCGAACGGCCGCGGAGAAATCTACGAGGAGGAATCAGGTGTTCATGACGCGGGCTTGGGCGATGACCATGTGGATCGGTGCCGCACCAAGGCGATAGGCGAGCTGCCGGCGATCTTCCGCATCGAGCACCACGAG
This sequence comes from Acidobacteriota bacterium, assembly GCA_027021395.1. Taxonomy (GTDB): domain Bacteria; phylum Acidobacteriota; class Polarisedimenticolia; order J045; family J045; genus JALUUK01. Next base: position 12,156 of record JALUUK010000248.1, on the reverse strand, counting down.
ATCGCAGCGCTTGCCGACTTCCAAGCTGCCGCAACGGTCGGCTAGGCCCGATGCCGCGGCGGCGTTGAGGGTGGCGGCGACGATCGCCTCGTCGATGGACAACCCGCATTGCAAGCACGCGAGTTGAATGATCAGCGGCATCGATTCACAGGGGCAGGTACCGGGATTGAGATCGGTCGCGAGCGCCACGGGGACGTTCAGATCGATCATCTTCCGCGCTGGGGCATAGGTATCCATCTGCAAGAAGAGGCTGGCACCGGGAATCAACACAGCCACCGTGCCCGCGCGCGCGAGCGCTTCGAGACCGCGCTCGTTGGCGTGCTCGAGGTGGTCGGCACTGGTCGCGCCGATCTGCGCGGCGAGCATCGCCGCACCGTCGTCGCTGATTTGATCGGCGTGGATCTTGACGGCGAGACCGAGGTCGCGGGCGGTGACCAAGACGCGCGTTCCTTCATCGATGGAGAACGCGTGCTCATCGATGAACACGTCGGCAAAGCGCGCAAGCTTCGCCTCGGCGATACGCGGCATCAGCTCTTCGCATAGCAGATCGAGGTAGCGTTCGCGCTCGGATGCCGACGCCCGCGCCTCGCGCGGAAAGGTATGCGCACCCAAGAAGGTCGTGACCACTTCGAAAGGCTGGTTTCTTGCAGCCAGACGCGCCGCCTCGAGAATCTTGATTTCCGAATCGGCTGAGAGCCCGTAGCCGCTCTTGACTTCGATCGCCGTCGTCCCGTTGCGACAAAGGCGGGCCATGCGCCGACCCGCCAGATGCGTCAATTCTTCGAGCGAAGCTCGGCGCGTGGCATCCACCGTACCGAGGATGCCGCCGCCTGCAGCGGCGATCTCTTGGTAAGTCGCACCGGCTAGACGACGCGCGAACTCATCGGCGCGATCGCCCGCCCAGACCAAATGCGTATGCGCATCCACGAAACCGGGCATGGCCACCCGGCCCTGCACATCGATTTCCGCCGCACCGGCCATCACGTCGACCTCGAGACGCAAGCGGTGCTCCGGACCGACCCAGACGATCTCGCCGTCCCGCGCGGCCAGCGCCCCTTCTTCAATCACGGCGACGCGCTTCTGATCTGCTCCGGAGGCAGGGAAAGAGCCCCGGCAGGTGACCAGCTCGCTCGCTCCGACCAGCACGAAATCGGCGATCGGTCTCGACGGCGCGTCTCGAGCATTGGCCCGCGGATCGTGATCCGAGGCTTCGGACGGTTTATCCATGAAAGAGCTTCTTATCCGTGAGGAGGCTTCGGAGCAGCGGCATTTCCGATCGCCGGCGGCATGCTCGTGCGAACTTGCAGCCGATCGCCGACGCCGACCTCTTGGCGGCGGATCTCGAGCAGGCGCCGATGCTCGTCGATGACGGCCGACAGTCTCGCTTCGAAGGATTCACGCTCGACCTTCAGCCTCAAGATCTGCTGTTCGAGACGCGTGATCTCGGTATGGGTCTGCGCGACGATCTGCTCGGCCTGCCGACGCGCATCGGCGAGAATCTGCTCGGCGTTCTTCTTGGCTTCGAGCTTGCGCTCTTCGGCTAGCCGCTCGGCGGCCGTCAGCGCATCGAGCAGGGCTCTTTCCTTCTGGCGAAAGGCCTCGAGTTCGGAATTGAGCCCCTGCACGGTGCGGCCCATCTCGTCGCGGTCGAGAATCTGAGCCGATAATGCGTCGGCTGCAGCGCGCAGGAAGTTGTCCACCTGCGAAGGTCGATAGCCCCAGAGTTGCTTGGCGAATGCCTGGGATTCGATGTCGTTCGGTGTCAGAGGCATGGCGGTATCCGTATCTGTGGCGGCTTCATGAGTCACCTGTGGCGCGGGCGAAGTCCATGATAGCTCGAAACCCGGAGAAAGGGTGCGAACGGTGCGCAAGTCATGGCGTGCGCGGTCCGAACACTTCCGTGCCGAGGCGAACGATCGTGGCCCCCTCCTCGATGGCGACGACATAGTCTGCCGACATGCCCATCGAAAGATGCTTCATCTCGACGCCGGGGAGACGCCGTTCCGCGGCCGCGCGCGCGAGATCGGCGAGCGATCGGAAATGCGCCCGGGAGTCTTCGGCCGTCCGACCGGGGGGCGGAATGGCCATCAGACCTTGGATTTGCAGACCATCGCGGCCCGCGAGCGTCTGCAGAAAAGCGGGGAGATCCTGCGGGGCGATCCCGCCCTTGGCGGCCTCTCCGCCCAAGTTCACCTCGACGAGCGCGTGAACCGGGCGGGATCTCTCGCGGCCGAGGCGATCGAGCGTCTCGGCGAGGCTTGGAGAATCGAGCGAGTGGATCAGTTCGGCCGAATTCACGGCGCGGCGAGCCTTGTTGCGTTGAAGCCGACCGATCATATGCCATTCGGCCTCCGGCAGGTGCGGGGCCTTGGCCACGAGTTCCTGAACGCGGTTTTCGCCGAAACGGCGAATTCCCGCCTTCCAGGCCTCCTGCAGGACTTCGACCGGCCGCGTCTTCGACGCGGCCAACAGCACGACCGACCCCGGCGGGCGGCCGGAACGCTCCTCCGCCTGCCCGATCCTTTCGAGCACGCGGCGAATGCGATCGTCGATGGGCATGAGATCCGGAACGGGTCGGGTCAGGAACCCGCCTGGGCCGGCCGGCTCTCCATTCCGCTCGGCGGAACGCTCGGCGTATTGCCGGAGGTCGCTCCCGGACCGGTTTGCCCCGAATCGTCTCCGGCCGGCGCGCTCTGCACCACTTCGGGAACGTAGAGCAGCCTCTTGCAGCTATCGCAACGGACGATCTCGCGGCCGAGGCGGGCGAGATGGACGAGCTGAGGGCGCAGCTTCATCTGACACGCCCCGCAGGCATCCCGTTTGACGGCAGCCACGGCCACACCACCGCGCGCGTGAAACATGCGATCGAAAAAGAGCAGATAGTCTTTGTCGACCTCGGCACGCAATTTCTCGCTTTGAGCTTGCAATTCCGCAAGACGTGCCGTCGATCGGGTCAACTCGTCGTTGATCTGCTCTTTGAGCGCTTCGACCCGCGAGCGCTCTTCGGCAATGCGGTCATCCGCTTCGGCCGCCGGCCCGGCGAGAGCCTCGATCTCGACATCGCGCTTGCCGATTTCCTCGGCGATCTTGACGAGTTGGGCCTTCGTCGTGTCGATTTCGTTCAGCACGGCGCTGTATTCCCGCTGATTCGTCACCTGCATCAGTTTCTGCTGAGCTTGCTCGAGGCGTTGGTTCAAGTCAGACTCCTGTTGGCGGAGCTGAGTACGTTCCTCCTCGAGTGTCTGATGACGCAGCCTATCCGAGCCGATTTCCTCCATCTTTTCGGTGAATTCGTTCGCCAGAGCAGCGATGCGCTCGGGAATGGCCTTTTTCAAGGCCTCGAGGTTTCTGCTCTCGATCGAAATGTCTTGAAGTCGGACCAAACGCCGGATGTTCTCATTCAAGACGGTATCCTCCTCGTTGGGAAAGGCCCAGCGGGTGCTGAGCAGCCGAGCAGAGCTAGGCAACCGAGCAGAACGGTCCTCCTTCGGGGCCGGCCTGCTGCTGGTCGTTGGTTTCCCGGCCGTGGCAAGTGGGCCCACCAGGGCTCGAACCTGGGACCAGCTGATTATGAGTCAGCCGCTCTAACCATCTGAGCTATGGGCCCCGACCTGCGCATTCTAGCACACGGCCGAAGCTGCGGCGCTCGCTTTGCCCTGTCCGGCAGTCTCTTTTTGAGCCTCATTTTCGGTCTAGCGAGCACGGAAGTCTTCGCCGCCACCGCTTCGGAAGACGTTCGTGTCGAACGCTTCCAGGTCGATGTCTCGGTGATCGATCCGCGCGGTGACCACTATGCCTCCGTTCCCGGCATACCGCTCGATGCTTTTCGTGTTCGGATCAACGGATCGTTCCTCACTCCCGAGCAGTGGGCGGAGACCGACTTCGATGAGATCTGCGTATCCAGCGACGATCGCGCGGATTCTGCGTTTGCACCGCCGGCTCCGGCGACCCTGATCGCGCTGATCGATCTGAACTTTCTCAACGCGCGCATGCGCTACGAAGCCGGCAAAGCCCTGTACGACCTCGCCGAACAAATCGAGGGCCATGCCGTTCGGGTCAAGGTCCTTGCCTACACCGATCAACTCCTGCCGCTGACACCCGACTTCACCCGCGATCCCGACGAAATCCGCGAAGCGGGCGACCGTCTAGTGAAGATCTCCGGTCGCGGCCTGCCCTTGACGGGAATGAAGGGGGTTCGGCCGCGCATGAGGCAGGAAAAAATGGACCCGCGCCCGCTTTACGGCCGCGCCGGAGGCGATGATCCCACCGATCCCGAAGAACTGGTCGACGCCATCTCCTTCGCCGATCCCAGCAACCCCTACTCCACGCAGTACGACTTCACCCTTGCCAATCGCCGGGTCAAGCTTTCCTCGTTGGGGCAACTCGCTCGCCGCGCGATCGATCCGCGTCCGTCGCTCGCGGCCATCGAAGCCGTGATGCTCTCTCATCAAGCCATCCGGGGAAGAAAGTCCGTCGTGCTGTTCACCAGTTCGTGGTTCGACCTTCCCGAGGAGATGTGGGGACAGTACCTTCGCGGGGCGTATCTCGCGTCGCAGACCGGCTTCACTCTCTCTTCGGTGGATTGTCGAGGCCTTGGAAGAACCAGCGGGAGTCACGACTCGAGACTGCTATCTCATTTGGCGGGCTCGACCGGCGGCTCGACCTTGCATCTGGCCGGACGTCTCGGACTCGCATTCGAGCGCGCTTTGTCTCAGTTGAGTTGTTATTACCTCTTCACCTTGCCGGTGATCGCCCCCGGCAAGGAGAACAAGATCACCCGGGTGGAGATCTCCATCGATCGGCGACGTTATCCCGAGTTCTTTCGCTACCGCGTACGGCACGCGGAGCACTTTACGGTTCTTTCAGAAAAGCAGCGATCCGAAAGACGCCGCATGGCCGCCTTGATGGAGCCCAACGCCTACGGCTTTCCCGAAGTGCGTCTGACCGCCGCCTACCCGGACGGCAGTCGCCCTCTGGTCACTCCGGTGGAAGTTTCCGTGATGCTGGCCGACCTCGCCTTCGAAGCGGAAACCGATGAAAATGGGAAGCAAGCGCTGGTGGCGGAGTTTTCTTGGGAGGGATTGGTCTCCGACGACAAGGACCGTACGGTCTGCCGACTCGGCGACGGACAGCGCCGCGTCGTGCGTTCGGAAAGTCTTCCCTCTCGACATCCACCCGCGCTGCTGGTTCTCAACCAAAGATGCGTGCTCCCCGGTCCCGGATCGTATTCCGTCCGCGTCGTCGTGGAAGACGTTCGCACGCAAAGCCTCGGTGCATCGTCGACCGTCGTCAACATTCTCGAACCGTCGCAACGCAGCACGCGGCTTTCTTCCGTACGGCTAGGACGAAACAGCGGACGCGATTTCCTCTACGACATCTCGACGGCGTCGAGTCTCGAAGTGCAGCGCGACAAGCAGAGGCAAGCCTTCATACCGCTCGCCGAACACGAAGCGATCGTCATCAGCGATCAACTCAAGGTGCGCTTCGTCGTTTGCGGAGAAGAAAAACCACCGCGCACGGTGCTGTACCGCAAGATCCTGCGCAAGGATCATCCGGCAGCCTCGACTTGGAAGTACCAGCCGCTCTTCCAGATTCTCCCCGCGCCGCGCGGCCGACAGGTCTCCGAAAGTCAACACTGCCGAGAGTACGAGGCCATCGTGCCGGAGAACACGCTGCAGGAAGGGACCCACGGGATCGCTTTCTTCGAACGCAGAGGCGATCTGTCGACGCGCGACCTCATCGAGAAGGCGCTGCACGAAGGCGACGCGCTCGAGACCATAGAGTTCAAGGTCGCCCCCATTCCCGACCGCACGATCGTCCCGCCGAGGCCGGGAGACCGCGCCGGCTTGTTCCTTCCGGGCGAAGCATGAGCGAGCGCAAGGCTTTCAAGGATGCCATCGATCGCGCGGCGATCCGCCGCATTGCGAAGAACATCAAGCGAGTGCACGCGCCTTTCCCCGACCGTGCCTTCGTGCGCTCCGCCTGCCGGGGTCTCGAAGACCTCGAGATGAAGGCCCGCGTCGCCCTCGTCATCGAGGCATTGCGAAAGCACCTACCCGAAGACGTCACCGCAGCCATCGACGTGCTCGTGCGCTGCGGCGCGCAATGGGACCGAGGTGACTCGGGCGACACGATGTCCGTCTTCGCCGCTTGGCCCGTGATCGATTTTGTAGGAGTTCATGGCCTCGAGCATTTCGAACTTTCCATGGAGGCCCTTCGCCGTTTGACGGGATTGTTCACCGCGGAGTTCGCCATCCGCGGATTCATCGAACGTGATCCGAAGCGAGTCATGAAAGTGCTGATGCAGTGGACGAGCGATTCCGATCCCCACGTCCGTCGCCTCGTCTCGGAAGGAACCCGCCCGCTTCTCCCTTGGGGACGGCGCCTGCGTTCGCTCGAGCAGCAGCCGAAGGTCGCCCTAAAGGCTCTCGAAAAGTTGAAGGATGATCCTGCGGAAACCGTCAGACGCTCGGTGGCCAATCACCTCAACGACATCTCGAAAAACCACCCCGATCTCGTCGTCGAGGTCTGCAGGCGATGGAATCGCCGGGCGTCGGCGGAACGCAAATCCTTGATTCGGCACGGACTGAGAACCTTGATCAAGCAGGGCCACCCGGGCGCGCTCGGCGTCTTGGGCTTCGACCCCCAAGCCCGGGTCAAGCTCGGCCCGCTGGAGTTGGCTTCAGAGAAGATCACGCTTGGAAACGATCTCGTTTTTTCATTCACGCTGAATTCCCGCGCTCGCATCGACCAGCCGCTGATCGTCGACTATGCCGTGCATCACGTGAAGAAGAACGGCGAGCGCACGCGCAAGGTTTTCAAGCTGAAGACCTGCGTATTGAAGTCGAAGGACTCGCTTTCGATCGAGGCGAAGCACAAGTTTCGCAGGATCACCACACGACGGTACCACTCCGGACGTCATGCCATCGAAGTCATGGTCAATGGAAAGAGTCACGCCACGGCGGAATTCGACCTTCTCGTCGGCGACGGCTAGTCAGGGTCTCGCCTGCGGGCCGGTTCGGTGACGCATGAAGGGCTTGAGCAGGCGCGAGCGGGAGGGGTGGCGCAATTTCCTCAGCGCCTTGGCCTCGATCTGGCGAATGCGCTCGCGTGTCACTGCGAAGGACTGCCCCACTTCTTCCAAGGTGTGCTCGCTGCTGCCGTCCACTCCGAAACGCATGCGCAGGACTTTTTCTTCGCGCGGCGTTAGCGTCTTGAGAACGCTTCCCGTCTGCTCCTTGAGATTGCTGGAGATGACGGCATCGACGGGAGAAGGAGACTTCTTGTCTTCGATGAAGTCACCGAGATGAGAATCTTCGTCTTCGCCGATCGGTGTTTCCAAGGAGATCGGTTCTTGCGAAATCTTCATCACTTTCCGCACTTTGGCGACGGGCACTTCCATGCGCTCGGAGATCTCCTCCGGCGTCGGCTCGCGGCCGAGTTCCTGCACCAGCGCGCGTGAGGTGCGCACCAGCTTGTTGATCGTCTCGATCATGTGCACCGGTATGCGGATCGTCCGCGCCTGATCGGCGATAGCGCGGGTGATGGCCTGACGGATCCACCATGTCGCGTATGTCGAAAACTTGTAGCCGCGCTGGTATTCGAACTTATCTACGGCCTTCATCAGGCCGATATTTCCCTCTTGAATCAGGTCGAGGAACTGCAACCCGCGATTGGCGTATTTCTTGGCGATGGAGACCACCAGCCGCAGATTGGCTTCGATCAGGTCGCGCTTGGCCAGCGCCGCCTCGCGCTCGCCGAGGGTGATCTTGGCGGCGAGCTTGCCCAAGTCTGCGACCGGCATCATCAACTCGGCTTCTATGACTTCGAGATCTCGCTGAGCATCTTCGATCTTGCGGCGAATCTCCTTCTGTACGGTGGCGTCGACCAATCGTTCCATTCGCAGATTCAACTCGCGAATCGCCCGCTGATGCTTGCGCGATTTTCTTTGACCGGACTTGAACTCTCTGGCGAGCCGCTCGATGAACTTCTGCGAAAAGGGTGTCGCAAGCGTGGCCTTGACGATGGAAGCTTCGCAGCGTCGCAGCTTTTCCGTCACGTCCTTGTAGGTCTTCGACCCTTCCTTGAGGCGCATCTGCCTTTGGCGCACTTTCTCGGCTTCGTTGGCGGCGCGGCGCAGGCGACCGAGCTTCCGATTCGCGTGCATGATCTTGCGCCGGATGACTTCCGACCGTTCGATATTCGCCGTCGGAGAGATTCCCAAGACTGCATTGCCGATGGTGAAGATGGCGTCGACGTTCTTGGGATGCTCTTTGATCTTGTCGCTTGCGGCCAAGACCGACTGCAGCCCGTAGCGGCTTGCCACGATGGCGCGCAAAACCTTGAAGCGACCTTCTTCGATACGCTTGGCGATGGCGACTTCACCTTCGCGCGTCAGCAGAGGCACCGATCCCATTTCGCGCAAGTACATGCGCACGGGATCGTTCGTGCGCTCCTGATCCGAGACCATGAGCTGGACGTTCTTGCGACGCAGATCGATCTTGGCGGCGAGGGCTGCGTCGTCACCGAGAGGGGCCGACTCGAGAACCTCGATGCCCTCCCGGCGAAGCAGCTCGAATACCTCCTCCATCTCGATGGCATCAGCCAATAGATCGTCGGGGAGATGCTCACGAATCTCCTCGCGCGAAATGGCCCCCTTCTCTTTGGAAACGGCGAAGAGGGTTTTCACCTCCTCATACCTCTGGTCTATGCGCAACGTCCTCTCTCCCTCGCCGCACCCCACGAGTGCGACCGGTGCCGACAGCGATTCTCATCGGCACCTCCTTCCTCTCGATCCTTCCAACGTTCTACGGTCGAATGACCGGAGAACGCGCCAGATCTAGGATCTTGCGAGCTAGATCCAGCTTCTCCTGAGACAAACGCTCGATCTCCTCGGTGCCGGTCGCCTCGGCAATGGCCGACTGCACCCGGCGAAGGCGTTGGTTCAGGTTCCTCTCCCTAAACGAGTCCACGCAGCCGACGGCCTCCGTCATCGTCGGCGCCGGGCTTTGATCGAATGCCAGAGCGAGCACTTCCCCCCGCTCGCTCGGGTCCACATATTCCGCGAGACCGGCCAAATCCGTCACCGCTCCGCTGAGTCGGTGTTCGGACCAAAGCGTGAGGACGCGACGGGCCAAGCCACCCATCTCTTCGATGGGAAGTTCCGCGATCAAGGCCGCGCCGGCTTCCAATTCGTCCGCGCCCGTCAGCGATCCGAGATAGCGCAAGAGCGTCGCTTCGGCGGGTGAAAGCACGGCGGCGCGGCGCGGCTGTGCGCTCAGCGCCCGCGCGCCGAGTTCGCGCTTTCTCGAGCGCGCCGCACGGCGAAGTTCTTGACGCACCAGGTCGTCTTCAATTCCCAAGCTCTCTGCGATGCGACCGGCCGCCTCTGCACGAGCCATCGGACTCGAAAGGTGAACGAGGTGGCCGAGCGCGCGATCGAGGGCTTGGACCCGCCCTTCCAGCGAATCGAGGTCTCCGCCCTGCCGGATCTGCTCGGCGAGAAAGCCGGCGAGGTCTTCCGCGTTCTCGATCAGCGCCTCGAGCGCTTCGGGCCCTTCGGCGGCCAGCAGGTCGTCGGGGTCGCGTCCGGGAGGCAGAACGGCCACACGAATGGCCAGTCCTTCGGCCATCAGCGGTCCGAGAGCCTTCTCCGTTGCGCGCCGTCCAGCCGTGTCGCCGTCGAAGACGAGCACGACCTTTTCGGTGTAGCGACGCAAGATCCGAGCGTGTTCGGCACGCAGCGCCGTACCGCAGACGGCGACCGCTCCGCCCTGCCCGGCCCTCGCCAAGGCCAGCGCGTCGAAATAGCCCTCGACGATGATGGCGCGGCCGGTTTTTCTCAGCGCATGCGCCTCGTTCGACAGGCGAAAGAGCGTGCGACCCTTGTCGTAGACCTTCGTTTCGGGGCCGTTGAGGTACTTGGGTTCGCCCTCACCGAGGATCCGTCCACCGAAAGAAACGATGCGGCCCGCGGAATCCGTGATCGGGAAAGTGATGCGCTTGCGAAAGCGATCGTAGTAGCCGGACTTTTCGCGCTTCGGCACGATCAAGCCGGCTTCGCTGATCTCTTCGACCGAAAAACCGCGCCCCGAAAGATGGCGCAGCAGGCCGTCCCATCCCTCCGGCGCGAAGCCGATACCGTACTCTTCGACTTGCGCATCGTCGAAACCGCGGCGGGTGAGGTAGGACCTCGCCGCGGTGCCGGCGGCACTTTGGAGGCATCCCCGGAAGTAGGTCTGCGCGCCTTCGAGCGCTTCGAGCATGCGACGGCGGGATTTTTCGGCCGTGGCCTCCCGTGGACCGGAGCCGAAACGCGGCCGCACGATGCCGTAACGATCGCCGAGCATCTTCACCGCCTCGGGAAAGTCGAGGCCGTGGATCGTGGAAACGAAGCGGAAAACGTCGCCGCCGGAGCCGCAGCCGAAGCAGTAATAGAGTTGCTTTCCCGGGTCGACCTGAAAGCTCGGGGTCTTTTCCTGGTGGAAGGGGCACAAGCCCTTGAGCGACCGGCCGGCCTTCTGCAGCTTGACCACCTCGCCGACGACGTCGATCAGGTCCGCTGCGTGGCGAACGTTCTCGACATAGTCGCGGAAGGCGCCCATGCCGGGTCGCGCACCGTCGGCACCGGCATCACCGGTGCGACCACCGCTGCGGAATCCCCACTTGGATCCACCAGCCGACATCGGGCTCCCGTCACTTTGCTCGCCGACCCAACCCTGCCATCACCTCCCAAAGGGTAGGGGTGACCACGGTCGGACCAGCGCAGAGGACGATTGCGCGTCAGGACGACTCGAGTCGCTTCCCCCTCGAGTCGCTCCCCGAGTCCGCCCGCACCGGAGTCGTCCTCGAGGGCCCCCTACCGCACAACCGCTCGCACTGAGCATTTGCCCGTGCATATGCTCACGCTCATGGGAATTTACCGCGATGACCCCACCCTCGCAAATAAAGACCTTCCCACACCTTGGCCGATCGGTCACGAACGCATGCGAAGCCCTGCGGAAGGGTGAGGAGGGTCGGCCACGAATCCGCTTCGGGTGTTTGCAGCGCCCGCAGCTAGTTGAGGATCGTGCGGGCGGCGCAGGCGGCACCGAAGCCATTGTCGATGTTCACCACGGTCAAGCCTCCCGCGCACGAGGAGAGCATGCAGTAGAGCGCCGTCATACCGCCCATGGCCGCACCGTAGCCGACCGAGGTCGGCACCCCGATCACGGGCGCCTGGACCAAGCCCGCCACGACCGAAGGGAGCGCGCCCTCCATGCCGGCTACGACGATCAGGACTTTGGCTTGGCGCATCGCCTCTTGGTGCTCGAAGAGGCGGTGAATCCCCGCGACGCCGACATCGACCACCATCGTGGGCGCGAGGCCGAAGGCCCGCGCAGAAACCAGCGCTTCTCGAGCGACCGGAAGATCTGAAGTCCCCGCGGTGATGATCAAGAGTCCGGCCCGCGGCTTACGGCGGCGGCGCGAGGGGATCAAGAACGTTCGACCGAGCGCGTCGAACTCGCCCCGAGGGTGCTCCTCCGCGAGGGTTCGGCCGATCGTCTCTTCGATCCGCGTGACGAGGACCGGCCCAGTGCCTTGGCTGAGACGCTCGACGATCCCGCGAATCTGCTCGGCGCTCTTGCCTTCACCGAAGACGACCTCGGGCATCCCGCGACGAGCTTCGCGATGGCGATCGAGGCGAGCGAAACCCAACGATTCGGTCTCGAGCGCGCTCAACTGTTCCGCGGCGTCCTTGACCGACGTCCCGCCGCTGCGCACCTTCCTCAACAAGGTTTCCAACGCTTTGCGATCCATGCTCCCATCCTAGCGGCAGGGCGGAAAAACGCGAGCCGAGGGAGGTCGTGATCACAGCGACGAACGGTGCTCCGAAAAAGTGCTGCCGCACCGCCGACCGACGCGGACGGTCGCAACGGGCACCGGCCCGCCGCCGAACCCCTCTTTGCGCTCTTCGCGGCTTGGCGCGCCGATTTTGTGGTCTCGGAGACGGTTCGCCTGAAGCGGACTAAGACATCGCACCCAAGCCGCGAAGGCCGCAAAGGAGAATCTCTCTTGTCAGAGAACCAGGTGGCTCGGGAGATCATTGTCAACCAAGGTTCTCAGCGGAGACCACGATCCCAAGACCAGGACAAACACCCGTTCCGGATCGAGCGA
>JALUUK010000247.1 GCA_027021395.1 Acidobacteriota bacterium | reverse complement strand
CCAAACCATCCAAGCGGAAGCCTTCCGCCGCCTCGACTCCCGCCTTCGCGGCGAAGTTGCAACCTTTGCCGAAACTCATGGCATCCCGCTCCGGATCGACCTCCCATGACGACACCGAAAAGAACACCGAAAAGAACATCGAAAAGAACAGAGCACGCCACATTGCGTGTCATTTCGAAAGCGAACGCATTGTTCGTCATGGCGGGTTTGGGGATCTGGGCCTGCGGGCTCGCCGGGGCGAGCGAGCGTGCCGGAGGGCCGTGGCCCGATCTGCCTTGGGGAAAGGAGGTCCCGGAGGATTCGAGGACGATGCCGGCCTGCGCAAAGAGGCTGACGAACTTCGGCGTGCGGGGGATCGTCGTCGATCGCCTCGCAGGCTTCGCCTGGGCCCGGGGAGTCCGTGTCTCGGCCCCGATCAAGACGCAGCGATCTTGGCGCGGCTTCGACCTCAAGGCCGTCTGTTACCTGCATCGCGAAGATGAGCGCGCGGGCGACGCAGGAGATACGACCGGCGGAAGCCGCATGATCGGCGTGGTCGGAGAGATCGCATCCCCGACGAAGGCCTTGGATACGTTTCGCGAGCTTTGGGGCGAACCGGTCGTGACGCGGTCTGGGATTCCCGCCGAAGCGGCCGGACGCATCGTCGAGAGGCGGTGGACGCTCCCCGACGGGGAAGCGCTCATTCTTCGGACTTTCGAGAAACAGGAGTTTTCCCGGCGAGGCGACGAATACTTCTGGGAGTGGACCGATCTTCTGCTCTTGGCCCCTCGTGTGCTCGCCATCGACCGCACGGAGTCCTAGCGACCGCTGAGAAGGCGAGACGAACCGCCCGCCCGTACTTCGACACTTTTCCTCCTCGACTTCGTTTCTACAATCGAACCAACCTTTGGAGGAACAAGGAAAATGATGCGTCGCTCGGTCTTAGTCGTCACCACTCTCTCCATCTTCATTCTCGCCGTCAGCGTGGGCGCGGCCTCCGCCGCCGATCGCTGGCTCCACGTTCGCGTACTCGAGGCCGGCGAGGACACGCGAGTCAACGTCAACATTCCGCTCTCGCTGATCGGGCAACTCTTGCCGCTGGTGCAGGTCGATGCTTTCGAAGGCGGACGACTTCAGATCCTCGACGAGGTTCTAGAGGACACAGGCGTCGATATTCGCGCCATGTGGGAGACCTTGCGTGGCGCGCAAGACGGCGAGTACGTCACGGTCGAGAGCGGAGACGAAAACGTGCGCATCGAAAAGACCGAGGGCTTCTTGATGATTCATGTCGATGGAAAGGAAGACGCTGCCGAGAAGGTTCTCGTGCGCTTCCCGCTCGAAGTCGTCGACGCACTGTTCAGCGGCGATGAAAACACGATCGACCTGCTAGCGGCGATCCAAGCCCTCGGACGGCACTCCGATGCGAACCTCGTCAGCGTCCAAGACGGGGACACCAGCGTGCGGATCTGGGTCGACGACAGCATGAACGGCCGATGATCTCCGCCGAAAGGAGCAGCAATGAAGAGCGGTCTGCGGGCCTTCCTGATCCTTCTCCTCGTCGGCATGATCTCACTCGGGAGCGCGGCCGGAGCCACCGGTTACTTGGCCTACCGAAAGATCGCACCGATCGTTCGAGATGACGACGGCCCCAAGCATCTCGGTTTCTGGGATCTCGGCTCGGGTTACGGCACGGGTTCTTCCTTTCTCGTCGCCGTTCGTGAAAAGAGCGACGACGGCGTCGACTTTTCGCTGAGGATCCCCGCACTGCTCATCAACGTCGGACTCCGTTTCGTTTCGGTGAGCATACCTCGCGAGACAGCGGATGAGATTCAGCGCTTCGTTCCTTTCTTGACGACGCTCGCCGCTGAAATCACTCGCTGTCCGGACGGTGACTTCGTCGAGATCGTCAAGCACGGCGAAACCGTGCGCATATCCAAACGCGGAAACCGTATCGTCGTGCACATCGACACCGACGAGATCGCACTCGGCCTCGCGATTCCGCTTTCCTCGTTCAAGACGGTGATCGACAAAGTCGCGCAGACGTCCAGCTCGAACTATGCGTGAAACCTCCGAGCGAGGTCGGCAAGCGAGGCCTTGGGGCGGGCTCCGTAGTGCGAGATGATCTCTGCCGAAGCCAAGCTGCCGAGCTTCCCGCAAATCTGTGGATCTTGGCCCCGCGTGTAGCCGAAGAGAAAACCGGCTGCGAAGAGATCACCTGCGCCGGTCGTATCGACCACCTTTTCGACTTTTTCCGCTTCGATCACGTGCAGATCTTGACCGTGCACGATGACGGAACCTCGAGCACCGCGGGTCAAGGCCGCCATCCGGCAATCGGCCCGTACTTCGAGCACGGCCGATTCGAACTTCGGCACCTGATAGAGCGAGACGATCTCGTCCTCGTTGGCGAAGAGAAGATCGACGTGGTTCTTCACGAAATCGCGAAATTCGTCCCGATGCCTATCGACACAAAACGCATCGGAAAGACTCAATGCCACCTTGCATCCGTTCCGATGAGCCATCTCTGCCGCCTGCAGGAAAGCCCGTTTCGCTTCCGGGGGATCATAGAGATAGCCCTCGAGGTAGACGACCTTCGCCCTTGCGATCGCGTGCTCGGAAATATCCGCCGGAGCCAGTGAAATCGACGCTCCGAGAAAGGTCTGCATCGTGCGTTGGGCATCCGGAGTGACCAGCACGATACAGCGTGCCGTCCCCGGCCCCGCAGTGGCCGCCTCGGTTTCGTAAGATACACCGGCATCGCGGATATCTCGGGCGAAAACTTCCCCCAATGCATCGTCGCGCACCTTGCCGACATAGCAAACGTTCGCACCGAACGAAGCCAACCCCACGATCGTATTGGCAGCAGATCCGCCCGAGCACTCCATCGGCGCGTCGAGCCCCCGATAAAGTGCCTCCGCCTGCTCGGCATCGATCAACGACATCGAACCCTTGACCAGTCCGGCGGAGTCC
>JALUUK010000246.1 GCA_027021395.1 Acidobacteriota bacterium | reverse complement strand
TCGCAAATAGAACCAACACCGAATCTGCCGCACTCCACTCCCTCACTTCAGAGCGCAGCAAGAGGTATTCGAAAGGCCTCTCTCCGAGTGCCGCTAGTCCCGCGTTGACGCCTTCGGCATAGGCCTCGATCACTGCCCGCTCTTCTTCGCTCGCCTGTGCGATCACCGCGGAAGCCGCCGCCCGGAATCGGTGCAAACGCGCCTTGCGGTCGCTAGGGATCATCACCGGCCCGATCACTTCCGCCAACTCCCCCGCCCCTTTTCGCCTCAGCAGATCCATCTGAAAGAAACGATCCTGTGCGTGCACGAAGCCCGTGGCCCGAGCCAAGTCGATTCGGTCGCTCGCTTGAATGGTGGGCACGCCTAGCCCGTCTCGCAGAATCGTCACTTCCGACCGCAGTCCTCGAATCGAAACGACTCCATCGAGTTGGGGCAGACTCGCCCGCAGACGAATCCAGTAGGAGGCGCCGATCCCGATCGCGAATACCGCAGCAAGCAACCCGACGAGCGCCGCTGCCTTGAGTATCTTCCTGCGCCACGACGAGCTTGGGCGCGAAGCCCGCGCTTCCGGACGATCCTCCGGTGAAATGACGGCAAACGTATTTTTCCCGATCATCTCTTCTTCCGATCCCTCACCATCCCAGACGAGGAGCTTCTACGGCAGAAAATGCACAGCCGGATCCCTCGAAGCCGGCTCCCCGGCATCCCGTGATCCATCTCAGCAACGCATAAGAGAAGATGCGAGACGAAGCGGAGCGAGCGCGAAGCCCCGCTGCCTAACTCCACGCGCCGCGCGCACGCCGATCAGGTCGTCTTCGATCGGGCGTAGACCGGTGAAAAGACCCTTCATCCTCGCCGAAATCAACGGCGTGCCACGAGATAGGCGATCCACGCCATGCAATTGTCGCCCCGATCGTCCTCCTCGAAAACGCCATTGCCTTCGTCGCTATCCTCGTCGTCTTCGCCCTCGAAGTATGTCCCGACGTAGGAAAAACCGGCCTCGTAGAGTATGTCCTTCAGTTCCGTGATGAACCAAAACCGCCACTCGTAGGTGAATGCATTTTCCAGCGCGCTGCCGTCGGGAAAGCGAAAATGAATGGCGCCGCGATACTCGCCCGAAGCAGGATGGTACTCCGCTTGATCCCACACATAGGTGAATTTCATCCCGTCGAGCTTGAGTTTCGTTTTCTCCTCCATCTCCATCATCGCGTCGGGCCCGCCGAAGAGATCGAGCACGAAAAGGCCGTCCTCAGCGAGGCTCTCTCTCGCTAGCGTAAAGTATTGCAACATCTCTTTTCGAGTCTGCAGGCACTGGTAAGAGAAGTTCGGCGCGGTCCTGATATCCGGAGCTTTGAGACCCTCCTCGCGGATATCCTTTTGGTGAAGCACGACACGAGAGGCCGCCTCTCCGAGAGGTTCGATATTGTTCTTTTTCCCCCACGCAAGCGGCTCTGGATCGATGTCGAAGCCTTCAGCGGTCATGGATTCACCTCGCGAAACCCACTCCGCGGCAAGCATCGCCGTTCCACAAAAGTCTTCGCGCAAATGTCGAGGCTTCTTGCCGCGGATGGCGACGTAGGTATCCAACAAGAAGTCGACATCCACGTCGACCGACTGCACCGACTTCTGGTACAGCAGGTACTTGTCGGCGTTCTTGGCATTCAAGCTTCTTTTCTTCCCCTGTTTCTTCTGCCCGCCCTTCTTGCTCTTGTCGTCCTGCTTCCTTGCACGGCGACCGACGATCTGTCCTAAACTCATGGCTGAAGTCCTCTCTCGCATCCCGCTGAGGGGGAAGGGGGAATCCTAGCAGGAGTCGCCTCCTTCTGGCACTCTTGGTCGTTTGATCCGGCCCGGAATGTTCACGCCAAACCGGGCCCAAGACTCACCCGAGGCGATGCAGAAACTCTTCGACGCCGCTAGATCACAAGCTTCGCCTCCCGCGTGGTCTCGCGGTGTGGAACTTGCACGCCAAGGCGCGGTCATCGGCGAAGAGATCGAGGAGGACGAGATTTCGCTTCGCGTCAGCACGCGCGGCGGCCTCATTTGTCCCGAAGTCGTTCTTTTCCCGGATGATCTGGAGTGGGATTGCTCTTGCGAAAGCAAAGAAGCCGTCTGCGAGCACGTCGCCGCAGCCGTGATTGCACTCCGGCGGGCGCGCGAGATGGGGCTCGAACTCCCCCTCGGCGAGTCGAGCGGAGGAGTGATCGTCTATCGTCTGCGTCGAGAACGAGGCGCTTTGAGTTTCGAACGCGCGGTCGTCCAGGACGGCAAAGAAACCCCCATCCGGACCGGTCTCGCCGGTATCGCACGGGGACTGGTCGATGGCCCGCGCTTCGCCGCGAGCCCGGCCGATCTCGCCGTGGAGAAATCGCTCGGCACGATGCGATCCGGTGTGGTGCCGGCGGCACTCATGCCGCCACTGCTCGAGGCTTTGACACAGTGCCGAGAGGTCACGCTCGACGGAGAACCCGTTCAGACCTCCAGTGATCCGGTCAGTGTCATTGCGAAGGTCAGCGATCACGGAGAGGGCTTTGAACTCCGTATCGTCGCCGATCCCAGCATCGATGAGATCTTTTCCAACAAGGCCGCACTCTGCCGTGGCGTGCTCCGACCCATCGCAAAGCCCCGGCTCAGCGGCCGGGAACTCGAGGAATTGCCCCGGGGCCGCGTCTACACGACAGAAGAGGTGGCCGAATTGGTCACCAAGGTGTTGCCCGACCTCTCAGCACGTGTCCCGCTCGAGGTCCTCAGTGCACGATTGCCGCGCAGCGAAGCCCAAGCACCGCGCATCGTGCTCGACGTTCGCCGCGACGCTCACGGCGCGACGGTCCTTCCGGTCATCGTCTATGGCGATCCGATCACCGCACGCATAGACAACGGCCGCTTGACCCACGTTCGCGGACCGGTTCCACTGCGGGACGAGGCCGAAGAACGTCGGCTGCTGCGCTTGCTCGAAGACCGTTTCGGCCTTCATCCGGGTTTGCGCTCTCAATACACGGGCGAGGAAGCCGTCGGCTTGGCCGCGAGCCTGTCGGATCTCCAAGCCGAAGTCACCGGCGACGGATTGGATTCATTCCGCCTCGAAGCCCCGCTCGAAGCACGCATCGACGTCTGCGGCCGCCGATTGGATATATGGTTCGAATCGAACGGGGTGCGTACAGAAGCCGAAACGGTCCTCAAAGCCCATCGTGATGGTGCCGCGCTCGCCGCACTACCCGAAGGTGGCTGGGCTCCCCTGCCCACGGATTGGCTGCGGGAATTCGGTCGCGAGGTCGCCGACCTCTTGGCGGCCCGCGACGCAGAAGGCCGCGTTGCCCGCTCCGCGCTTCTCGACCTCGCGGATTTCTGCGAATCACAGGAACTCGAGATTCCGGAAGAAGCCCAGCTCTGGCGACGACTACGCCAAGGCTCTTTTTCCAGCGAGACTTCCAAGGCCGTTCCCGAGGACCTCCAAGGCACCCTGCGTCATTACCAAGAAGAAGGGGTTGCATGGCTCGCACTGCTTCGCACGGCGCGCCTAGGTGGTTTGCTCGCCGACGACATGGGCCTGGGCAAGACGCTGCAGGCCCTTTGCGCAATCCGAGGCCGCACCCTGGTGATCGCCCCCACGAGCGTTCTTCACAACTGGGCTGCCGAGATCGAGCGCTTTCGCCCAACCCTTCGCACCAGCGTATTTCACGGCCCCGCCCGGACCATCGATGACGACGCCGACGTCACCCTCACGACCTATGCCATTCTAAGAATCGATGCCGACCGCCTCACGGGAATTCACTGGCAAAGCGTGGTGCTCGATGAAGCGCAAGCCATCAAAAATCCCGATTCGAAAGTCGCGCGAGCGGCATTTCGTCTGAATGCGGCTTTCAAGATCACTTTGACGGGCACACCCGTCGAAAACCGGCTCGAGGAACTCTGGAGCCAATTGCATTTTACCAATCGCGGTTTCCTCGGTTCTCGACAGGATTTCATCGAGCGCTACGCGCAACCCATCGCCGAGGGAGATGAGTCCGCCGCACGCCGACTGCGGCGCAGGATCGGTCCTTTCGTACTCAGGCGGCTCAAGCGAGACGTGGCACCCGAGCTTCCGCCCCGCACCGAGATGGAACTGCGTTGCGAACTCAGCGAAGCCGAACAGCGCGTCTATGATGCGGTCCGCGCAGCGAGTCGCCACCAGGTCATCAAGAAACTCCGCCAAGGCGGCTCCGTGCTCGCAGCACTCGAATCGTTGCTCAGATTGCGGCAAGCATCCTGCCACCCCGCTCTGGTTCCCGGGCAAAGGGCCGAAACTTCTTCAAAACTGCGCCTGCTGCTCGAAACGCTCGAGCCCATCGTGGCTGATGGGCACAAGGCCTTGGTCTTTTCGCAATGGACCTCATTTCTCGACTTGATTGAACCCCACCTGCGACGCAAGAAAATCCGCTTCACGCGACTCGACGGATCCACCAGAAACCGGCGGGAGGTGGTCGAGTCCTTCCAAGGAAATGGAGGTCCCGACATCTTGCTGATCTCCCTCAAGGCAGGAGGGACAGGGCTCAACCTCACCGCCGCCGATCACGTCGTCTTGCTCGACCCCTGGTGGAATCCCGCGGTGGAGGACCAAGCCGCCGACCGAGCCCATCGCATCGGACAGACCAAGCCGGTCATGATCTACCGTTTGGTCGCGGAAAACACCGTGGAAGAGCGTATTCTGGCTCTTCAGAAGCGAAAACGAGCTCTCGCCGGCGCCGCCCTGGCGGATGCGGCCCAAGCCGCCGGCATCACACGCGACGATCTCATGGAACTGCTGGACTAATGCGTCATAATCCCCGCCTGATGCTGCTTCTCTTCGATATCGACGGCACGCTGCTTCTGACGCGCGGCGCGGGCCTAGCCGCCATGGAAAAGGCGGGGCGCGACCTCTTTGGGGCGGATTTTCGAATCGACGGCGTCTCTTTCGCCGGCCGACTCGACCCACTGATCTTTCAAGACCTCGCGGCACGCAACGGCGTCGAGGCGAGCGAGCACTTCGAAGGACGTTTTTTTGAAGCCTACCGAAAAGAACTTGCGGAACTCCTCGGCAATGGGATGACGTCCGAAGCACTCCCTGGGGTCGTCCGGCTGATCGAGGCGCTCCGGCGCACCGAGAACGTCACGCTCGGCCTGCTCACCGGAAATTATGCAACGACCGGACGGCTCAAGATCCGGCACGCCGGACTCGACCCGGACCTCTTCGAGATCTGTGTCTGGGGAACGGACGGTCAGTGCCGAAGCGCACTCCCACCGGTGGCGATGAACCGATACGAAGAACTCAAAGGAAGGAAAATCTCTCCGGAAGACGTCGTCATCATCGGCGATACCCCGCACGATGTGAGTTGCGCTCTGGACAACGGATGCCGCGTACTCGCCGTGGCCACGGGAAGATACGATGAGTCGTCACTGAGGGAGGCCGGAGCCGATATCGTCCTTTCAAATCTGGCGGAGTGCGAAACCGTCGTGCATTGGATCTTTTCGCGCGGAGAACAGCGATGAACCGGAGCAGCAAAGTCTCTCTCATACGAACCCGGCCCGAAACGGCGATCGAAGATTATCACCGACTGATGAACTTGGCCGACTACCAATCCATTGTCGACAAGACCGTCGATACCGCATTGAAGATCAACATCTCCTGGCATTTCTTTTTCCCCGGTTCGTCGACGACCCCCTGGCAACTCGACGGGGTGATTCGCGCCATGAAGAAAGACGGCTACGATCCTCGTTTGATTCATGGATGTCACAATCGAACGGTCGTCATCGACGCCAAACTCGGCGAACGAGAGAACAAACAGATCCATGTTCTCGACCAACACGACTTGCGCAACATTCATTTGTACGAAAGTGATGAGTGGATCCACATTCGTGATGCCGTGGGGGACTTGACGGATCGCTTCACGTGTCTCAATCAAGTCTATCCTGAAGGTTTCCGCATACCGAAGCGTTTTATCGGCGAGAACATCATTCATTTGCCGACGATCAAGACGCATGTCTTCACCCATACGACAGGTGCGATGAAGAACGCCTTCGGCGGCCTGCTCAACGAGCACCGACATTGGACCCACCCCGTCATACATGAAACGTTGGTCGACCTGCTGATGATCCAGAAAAAGATTCATCCAGGCGTTTTCGCCGTCATGGACGGTACCTTTGTCGGCGACGGTCCCGGCCCGCGCTGCATGATCCCCTACACGAAGGACGTACTGCTAGCGAGCGGCGATCAAGTCGCCATCGACGCAGTCGCCGCAAAGCTGATGGGCTTCGACCCGATGAAAATCAAGTTCATCCGTATGGCGCATGACCTCGGTTTGGGGTGCGGCGATCCGCGTGATATCGAAATCGTCGGAGACCCCGACCTCGCCGACAAGTCTTGGGGCTTCGTCGGTCCATACAAGAAAATGACATTCGCTTCGCGAATGCAGCACAAGATTTACTGGGGGCCGCTCAAGAAACCGATGGAATGGTCACTCAAGACCATCCTCGCCCCTTGGGCATATATCGCCAGCGTCGTCTATCACGACAGCTTCTGGTATCCGCTGAACGCGAAGAGAGCCATGAAGGAGGTTCTTGCGAGCCCCTGGGGACGGCTCTTCGGCAACTGGGAAAACGTCGATAGCGATGAACGAGGCTATCGCAACATCGGCAGCGAGCCGGCGCACCTCGAAAAGACCGGCTTTCGTGCGGCGATCCGCTCGCTCGGCATCCTGGCGACCTGCGTTGCCGCAGCTCCGGAATTCGGTGCACGCAAACGGCGCCGGCAACGCTCAACGTGAGCCTTCGTCCGCCTGCGTCCATTCGGTGATCCACTCCAAGACGGTCTCGTGCCACTGAATGCTGTTCGCCGGCTTGAGAACCCAGTGGTTCTCGTCGGGGAAGTAGAGCAAGCGGCTAGGAATGCCCCGGCGTTGCAGCGCGGTGAACGTGGCGATGCCCTGAGTATCGACGACCCGATAGTCCAATGCCCCGTGAATCACAAGCATCGGTGTTTTCCAGCGATCGACGAAGCGCACGGGGTTGTGCTTCTCGTACCCCTCCGGATGGCTCCAGGGCGTGCCTTCATGATCGCGTTCGGGAAACCACAATTCCTCGGTGTTGAAATACGCCATGCGCTCGTCGAGATTCCCGTCATGGTTGACCAAGCAGCGGAAGCGATCCGGCCACTGGCCGGCGATCCAATTGATCATGTAGCCGCCGTAGGAGGCCCCGAGGGCGGCAACTCGGCCACCGTCGAGGAATGGGTATTTCTTCAGCGCAGCCGCCAAACCCTTTTGCAGATCTTCTAGAGGTTTTCCGCCCCAATCTCCCCGAATCGAATCCGTAAAATCCTGCCCGTAGCCGGTCGATCCATGAAAATCGATCATGATCACCGCAAAACCCGCACCGGCATATGCCTGAGGATTCCAGCGATAGTGAAAATCATTCCCGAAAGAGCCCTGAGGGCCGCCATGAATCAAGAATGCGACCGGATACTTCCGTCGAGGGTCGAAATCGACGGGCTTGACGAGGTATCCATAGACGATCTCGGAGTTCCACCCTTCAAAGGTGAAGTGCTCGGCATCGCCCATGCGCGCAGCCGCGACCTTCTCGGCGTTGATGGCCGTGATCTGCTCGAGGTCCTCACCGTCCACTCCGATCGAATAGAGCTCCACCGGACCCATCAGCGAATCCCGGCCGAAGACGATTCTCTCGGCGAGCATCGCCGGCGACCGAACGGTACCGTCGGCGAGCAAGAGCGAAACCCGCCCGTCCGCAAGCCTAATCTTGAACAGTGCCGTCTGCCCGAGATGGGCGGCATGCGTAAAGAGGTAACGCGAATCCGGCGACCAAACGATGGAGCGCGCCGAACGGTCCCAAGCCTCGGTCAAGACCCGCGTCTCGCCCTCCGGCCACGCACGGATACGAATGCGCATGCGATCCGACTCGTAGCCCGGAACCTCCATGGCCAACCAAGCCATCGTGCGTCCGTCGGGAGAAAAAACCGGAGAGGTATCCCATGCCGGATTCGACTTCGTCAGGTTCCGCGGCGCCGTCGAAGCGTCGAGCGGCACGTAGTAGAGATCGAAATTGGTCGACCACGCTTCCTCTCTCCCCGCCACTCGTGCGGTAAAGACGACCCCCTTGCCATCGGGAGAAAAAGTCCACTCCTCCGGACCGCCGAAAGGCTTGGACGGCGCGTCGGCATCCATGCCCAACATCAAATCGCGAGGCGTGCCGCTTCCGTCGGCCGATAGTGCGAAGAGATGCGAACGCCGGCCATCCTTCCAACGGTCCCAATGTCGAATGAAGAGCCGGTCGAAGACCATTCCCGAAAAAGCTTGCGTCTTGGCCTCTTTCACTCGTTTCACCGTACAGGCGATGGTGTCGCAATCCGGAAACACCTCCATGGAAAAGATGAGATTCTTGCCGTCCGGCGAAAGTTGGAGATTCGCGACATCGAGCGGCAAGTTCGTCACCGCCACAGCTTCTCCGCCACGAGGAGAGATTCTCCAAACCTGCTGAGAACCCGATCGACCGGAAAGAAAGTAGATCGATTGCCCGTCCGGACTCCATCGTGGATTCGAATCTCCTGCACGGTGACTGGTCAACTGCAGCAGGCCCCCGCCGTCCGCTGCGACGAGCCACAGATCCGTTCGACCCCGATTGGCCTCGAGGTCCGTCGTTCGACGCACGAACGCGATTTGCTTGCCGTCGGGGGACGGCTGCGGATCCGAGATGCGATCCATCGCCAACATATCCAAAACCGAAAAAGGATGCGTTTCGGATTCAGCCCGCGTAGGCGACGATGCCGCCGCGATGCACAGACAGAGGCCGATGAGCAAATGACGTGACATGGTTCTCCTCCGAGAGGGCCGGGGAATGCCGGAAGCGCGATTCTGCCACAAGAAGACCGCGTACGGGGATGCTCAAGAAGGCTTGCTCCCTGCCGATGAGTCCAGCTAGGAGCGATCCATGACACTGACGGTCACAAGAGAGCACGTGCAACTCCTACGGCACGAGAAGATCGAGGCCTTCAACGCCATGGCCGCCAAGGAAACCCCGGACCTGAGAAATGCCGACCTTCGCGGGGTGGATCTGCGGCGGGCCGACCTCCGACGTGCCGATCTCCGAGGCGCCTACCTGCGCATGGCCGACCTCCGCGGATGCGATCTTTCCGATGCCAAACTCGACTCCGCATCGATCCACCGCGCGAGAATCAGCGGTGTGCTCTTTCCTCGCGATATTCGAGTTCAGGAAATCCGCCTCTCCTTGGAGTACGGTACGCGCATGCGCGCTGATCTCTAGACATCGAGAATCGACCGATCGAGAACCTCCGAAGCATGTCGTCCCACCCACCGAGCGACCTCCGCCGAAAAATGCTCGCACGCCGGGCCGCAAAAAAACTCCGGAGCACCCCGATGGGGGGTGCTCCGGACTGGAGGGAGGGGGAAGAGCTGGGTGGTCGAGGTCTTTTCGCCGGCTCAGAACCGGCTGAACTCACGCGAGAGCAGCAGGTGATCCGCTACGCGTCGAGCAATATTCGCGGGAAGGGCTCGTCGTTGGAGCCGTTGGGTCGTTCCGCACCCGCCGCTGCCGCTGACGAGAGCGATCAGCCGACCGCGACCATCCACGACGGCGCCGCCCTGCTTTTCCGTAGGAGCGGAATCGAAGTCTAGGGTCAACATGCTGGCACAGATGCTCGGCGAGGAAGCGGGCATGGGGGCGCGCTTATGAGCGACAGCGGCTTGATATTCCGGCCGACACCCGTTCGGGGGCCGCTTTCCGGCGTTCCGAGGTCCCCACGGATTGACGGCAAAGACATTCTGCCCGGGCTTGATCTGAGTGCTGTCGCCGAACTCGACGGCGGGTAGGTTCCAGCCATCGACTTTCAGCATGACGATCCCGAATCGGCGATCCACACCGAGAAGACTCGCTTCTCGCTTTCCTCGGCCTGGAATGCGGACCTCGAGATCGCAATTGGGCTCGATCGCATCGAGTACCGTCATGATCACACCGTCGGGGCGGTAGATGACTCCGAGCCCCTTCTTGCGCCCGGCGCCGTCGTTCCGGGAGGAAACGATCTCGACGACATAGGCGGGAAAGCTCGCCGGCCCGACATGCCCGCGACGAATCGCCGACAGGGGCCGTAGCGCGTCACCATCTAGGGAATCTTCAGAAGCGAACGAGACCCCTCCCGCTGCCGCCAACACCAGAACCGCAAGAACGAGGCCGCAGCGAGCGGAATGAGTGCGACGGAGGAAGCCGACCGTCGCACTCGAACTCACTCTGGAGGAAAGGAGCATGCCACGATCTACAGCAAAGCCCGTGCCAGGGTGCGAATCCTCCCCGCTCGACGAACGAGGCCGAGATTCCAGGATGATTGAACGGGTTTGAACAGGCATTGCTCTCCATATCTGCCAGAATGCACGGATCCGGTGGACCTTCTTGACGGGGTGCGCCATCGTGACGCACGAACTCAACGGAAAACCGCGCCGGGAGTCCGCAAGAATCGGAGGAAGCCCCCATTGACCGATCAACGCCACGTGCCTGTTCCCCCGTCACTAGCCGATGGTCGGTGGAGGGCGCTAGACCCTCGCTATGTGCCCTGCGCGCGCATCGGCGGGGCCGGGCCGGCCCTGTTTCAGTCGGTGATGATCTTCGGCGCCATGCTCGGTGCCATCCTGATCTTCGAACTTCCGCGTTGGACCAAGATCGCTCTCGGCCCCGCATGGCTGCTGGCCACTCTCGTTCTTCTCCTATGGACGATGGTCTGGCCGGGGCTCTCGTATCGAGCCATTCGCTACCGACTCGACGAGCAGAGCTTTGAGATCAGCCGCGGCGTATTTTGGCGTGAACTGATCACCGTGCCCCGCTCTCGTATTCAGCACACCGATGTTTCCCAAGGCCCGCTACAGCGCCACTTCGGCATCGCCACGCTGATCGTCTACACGGCGGGTACCGTCAATGCCTCCGTCCACCTCTCCGGACTCGCCCACCCAACGGCCCTGACCATGCGCGACCATCTGGTTCGCGTCGGGGACGGCGATGCCGTCTGAATCCAAAGCACCCGCTCCCCAACTGCGGCGGATGCATCCCGCATCGCTGATCTTTTCAGTGTTTGCCGCTGCTAGACGCTGGATCATCCCGAGTCTCTTGATTTGGTTCGGCGGACGCTCTCAGATTGAGTTCATCTTTGCCATCTTTTTCATTCCCTCCGTACTCGAAGCCGTCATCCGCTACTTCAACACCGGCTTCGCGCTGACGGAAGAAGAACTGGTTTTCTCGCACGGCGTCTTCATGCGCAACGTCCGTCACATCCCCTTCACTAGGATTCAGAACATCGATCACATGGAAAACCCCATTCATCGCGCTCTCGGCGTCGTCGAAGCCAGAGTACAGACCGCCGCCGGTGATGAACCGGAAGCCATCTTGCGTGTCATCGATCGCAAGACGCTCGAAGACCTCCAGCAACACATACACCGGAACCGAACCCCTGCTGAACCCGCCATCGCCCCGGCCGACGAGGCTTCGCCGCCCTCTTGTTCGCTACACGGAGGAGATGCGGCTCAGGCAAGTCCGAAACGAAAGCTCCTCGCAACATTGACTTTGCCGGACCTCATTCTTTTCGGTTTCGCATCGAACCGCGGGATGGTGGTCATTGCGACCGTCATCGGAGTGATCTGGCAGATCGGCTTCTTTGGGGAATCCTTCAACCCCGCGCGCTCCATCGCGCTTCAACTCGATAAGATCGGACCTCTTAGCGGAAGCCTGACGGGCGCAGCCGCCACGGTCCTCGTGATCATCGCACTGCTCTTCGCGGTGAAGCTCCTATCCATCGCCTGGGCGATCTACACGCTCTTCGACTTCCGCCTGACGACTTTCGACACCGAGGTGCGCTCGGAATGCGGCCTAGTCACTCGCTTTATGGCAACGATTCCCCTGCAGCGCATCCAACTCCTCTCGATCACCGAAGGGTGGATGCATCGGCGTACGAGAAGGGTTTCGGTGCGAGTCGAAACGGCTGGAGGAGGAGCTGGGAGCGAAGCACAGATCAATCGCCAATGGCTGGTACCGCTATTGAGAAAACGGGATCTCGGCGCCCTCCTCGACAATGTTCAGCCCGAGAGTCGGCGCGCAGAACTCGCGTGGCAACCCGTCGATCAGCGCGGTGCACGCCGCCTCTTCCGGCGAACCTTGTTTTCGGCGTTTCTTTTCGCAGCTCCACTGACTTGGTACGCTTGGCCGCTTGGTATCGTGCTCTTGCTATGCCTTGGCGGCTGGGCGTGGGTTCATGCACGTCTATCCATTCGGCACTATCGCTTTGCGACCGGACCGGAGGTCATCGCTTTCCGCAGCGGGTGGTGGCGACGACGCATGAGCTTCGTTACCTACTCCAAGGTCCAGACCATTTCCCTAGAGCAGACCCCCTTCGACCGGCACTACGGGATGGCGGCTCTGCGCATCGACACGGCCGGCAGCGGCCCTGCCGGACACCGGATACGCATCCCGTTTCTCAGTCAGCAGGTTGCGCAGCAGCTCTATCGCCAAATCGGGGAAGCCGTTTCCAAGACGCGATTCCAGTGGCGCTAGGAATCTCGATCTGCCTTGAGCGTTTTCCCCCTCGAGGTCCCGATCCGAATGCGCTCTTCCCGACCGCTGAGCAGCCGTGCGAGGTTGTCGCGATGCGTCCAGAAAATGAACGGCGCAAGAAAAAGACTTCCTGCGAGCAAGGCCGGATCGCTCAGGCCATATAACAATGCCACGATCAACGGCGTGATTCCGACAGCCATCAAGGAAGCCACGGAAACGAGGCGTAGCGACAGAAGAATGGCCACGAAGACCATTCCGGCAATGGCCAGCACCGGCCAAGACAAGACCGCGAACATGCCTGCCGCACAAGCGACTCCCTTTCCCCCACGGAATCGCATCCAGACCGGCCAAACATGGCCCATCACGGAGAGGATACCGCAGGCCACGGCCCAAACCTCGGCACGAAGAGCCGAAGTACCGGCGGCGGGAATGGCAGCGAGAACTCCGACGGCGAGAGCGGCCTTGGCCATATCGACTGCAGCGACGACTAGACCCGCGCCCATTCCAACGACGCGAAGAGTATTCGTCCCTCCCATGTTTCCGCTTCCGTGCTCGCGGATATCGACTCCGGCGATGACACGCCCGACCAAGTAGCCCGTCGGAATCGAGCCGAGGAGATAG